>NZ_JBFRDD010000016.1:0-136972 GCF_052113425.1 Cupriavidus sp. YAF13 | reverse complement strand
CCCCCCCTCTCATCAGACTCTTTTCTGCCTGACCCACACTACCGTCTCGCCACCTCGCGCTCCACTGCGGGGACGGGGCGCGTTCATACCATCTTTTCTTTACGAGTAAAGAAAAGTGACACCTCCATGTGCGTAAACGGCCAACCCCGCACAGCCGCGCCAGCAGCTAGAAGCAATAAAACATCGCCCACCCACGTCAGCAGCAACCCCAAGCCCGCTTAACACCCCCCTATCCCCCTGTCACGAAATCTTCAAATAAAACCTTGCCGATTCCCCCGCGCCCAACGGTCTAGATCCCAGGAGCATCGACGGCGCTTGCCATCGATGGACATGATCGCAGTGCCTGCTCGCCAAGCCATGCCAAGCAATGCCGGCCGAGCGGGCCACGCCGAATGAGCTAGACGGGAATGGAAGCCAGAATGAACATGCGCGTTCACTACAAGAAGATGCCCTCGCGACAGACAACGCGATTCAGCAGAACGGTACTCACGATCCGACCGCTGGCCCACGCCATCGCATTGCTCGTGGCGGCCGGCGGCAGCATGCAGAGCGCGCATGCGCAACAAGCCTTCAGCCGCGCCTGGATGGCGCAAAAGAACCTGATGCAGGACACGGCGGCGGCAACTGGCCGCTTGCCCAACGGCCAGCCCGCCGCATCGCTTACCAACCCGCAGGCGCAACAGCAACGCGCCAACGAACAACTGCAACGCTCCATCGACAACCTCAACGTGGCCGCGCGCGGCATCGCCGCCATGCAGGCCGCGCAGGCCGCCGCGCGGCAGGCGGCGATGAACGATGCGTCGGTGCCCGATGGCCTGGCCGAAGGCGGCCTGAAGGTGGATACCAACAGCCTGAGCGCGGGCTGGATCAACGCGAGGCCGCTGGACAAGGAAACCGGGCAGAAGGTCGTCGACGGCAGGACGCAGGTTACCGTGCGGCAGACCGCGGACAAGGCCATCCTGAACTGGGAGACCTTCAACGTCGGCCGGAACACGACGGTGCAGTTCGACCAGCAGCCGAGCTGGGCGGTGCTCAACCGCGTCAACGATCCGCAGGCGCGGCCCAGCCAGATCCAGGGGCAGATCAAGGCAGACGGCACGGTGATGATCGTCAACCGCAACGGCATCGTGTTCTCGGGCAGCAGCCAGGTCGATACGCGCAACCTGGTGGCGGCAGCAGCGGGCATGACGGATTCGCAAATGCGCAAGGGTCTCTACAGCGATGCGCTTGGCGTTGGCAATGTGCCGACCTTTGCCAACGACCTGGTCACCACCCCGAGCACGTCATCGAACGGCAATGCCACGGGCGACGTGATTGTCCAGGCCGGCGCGCGCATCGAAACGCGCAAGCCGCAATCGGTGACCGAAGGTGGCGGCTATGTACTCCTGGCCGGGCGCGAAGCGCACAACCACGGGTCCATCTCCACGCCGGGCGGGCAGGTCACGCTGGCCGCCGGCGACAGCTTCATCATCCGCAGGGGCGTTGGCACCGATGCCAACCAGGATTCGAGCACGCGCGGCAACGAGGTCAGCGTGCAGCGCAACACCGGCAGCCTGGCGGGCCGCGTGAGCAACAGCGGCTTTCTGCAGGCGGCGACCGGCGACATCACGCTGGTTGGCCGCAGCGTGGAGCAGGCCGGCGTGGCGCTTGCCAGTACCTCGGTCAACACGCGCGGCACGCTACACCTGAAAGCCGCGGGAGACGCCGAGAGCCGGGTGATCCTGGCGCCCGGCAGCGTCAGCGCCATCCTGCTCGACGACAGCAACGCGACGGCCTTGGACGCGCAGCGCGACGTGCTGATCAAGGACTCCGCCCGGCCGAGCGATGGCGCCTACAACCGGCGCGACCAGTCTCTGGTGAAGATCGATTCCAGCGGCGACGTCGACTTCCAGTCCGACTCCATGACGCTCGCCACCGGCGGCCAGGTGATGGTGGGCGCCGTGCGCCGCACGCGCGTGGCGGACCGCGCCGCGATCGACGTGGCCGGCGCCGTGGGCGTCAGCGTGGCGATGGAATCCAACAATGTCATGATCAACGTGCAGGGCAACGAGCAGCGCGACGCCCCGCTCAACCGCGACAGCAAGCTGCTCAACAACGCCAATATCTGGATCGACCGCCGCACGCTGGTGCGCGTCGCCGCGGGCACCAACGGCTATGCCACCGAGCGCATGTACACGGGCGGGGGCCTGCTGGAAGTCAGCGGCTACCTGAGCACCGGCGGCCACAGCATCGGCGAATGGGCCGCGCAGGGCGGCACCGTGGGCTTCAGCGGCGGCGAGCTGGTCACGCAGGCCGGGTCCGGCATCAACGTCTCCGGCGGTTCGCTGAACGTGCAGAGCGGCATCATCAAGCAGACCTGGCTCAGGGGAGCCGACGGGCGCTTGTACAACCTGGCTACCGCGCCTGCGGACAACCTCTACACCGGGCTGTACCGCGGCTTCGAGAACGCGCACGCGCGCTGGGGCAAGAACACCACGGAATACTTCCTCAGCCCGCTGATTGCGCCGGGCGAGCGGCTGGAAAACGGCTACACGCTCGGGCGCGATGCCGGGCGCGTGGTCGTTGGCACGCAGTCCGCGGTGCTCGAAGGCCATGTCGACACCACGGTATTCCAGGGCGATCGCCAGCGCGAGGCGCGTGATGTCAGCCTGGACGGCTACAAGCAATCGCAGATCGCCGCGCCACGTGCCGGCCAGCTGATCGTGGGGCAGCTCACGCCGATCTACGACAACAAGACCGGCATGCTGCGCGACAGCCCGCAGGCACTGGTGAAACAGGTGGAGATCGGCGCCGTGCCAGGCATCGCGGATGGCCTGGCCATGACGGACGCGCTGCCCGACGAGCGCAAGGGCAAGTTGCGCCTGGATGCCGGGTGGATCAATGGGCTTGGCCTGGGCGCCTTGAAGGTCTACGCCAGGGACGGCATCGACGTTGGCGCCGCCGTGCAAGTGGCCGCGGGCGGCGACCTCGCGCTGCATGCCACGCAGGTGGACGTGCGGGCGGACCTCGCGGCGCGTGGCGGCCGCATCGCGCTGGGCAACATGCTCAATCAGTACACCAGCAGCGCCGGTGGCGCCTGGCTAGACGTGCCGGTGGTGGCGATACCGGCCAAGGGCTATACGCCCGGCGTTTCGGTGGGCGACGGTGTCACGCTGGATGGGCGGGGGCTGTGGTCCAACCTCGAGCTGGACTTCACCCGGATCGGCGGGCTGCCCTACGTCAACGGTGGCGCGATCACCATCAGCAGCACTGGCGACGTCACCCTTGGCACCGGCAGCGTGCTGGATGTGTCGTCGGGCGCGGCGTTGCTCGCCGGCAACAAGGTGCAGGGCGGGCGGGGCGGCAATATCACGCTGTTGTCCAACCAGAACGACGTCGCCGGCAACGGTTCCGGCGCCTTGCGGATGAACGGCGAACTACGCGGCTACGGCGTTAAGGGCGGGGGGACGCTCACCATCGACACCGGCGTGGGCATTGCCATCGGCGGCGGCTTGCTGGCCGACAGCGGTTTGTTGCCGGCGGGCCAGTCGGTATCGGTCAACCTGACGCTGGCGCAGCCGGTCACGCTGCCGGCCGGCACGGTGCTGTCCAGCGATTTCACGTACGCGGCGGACACTGTTGCGCCGGGCCAGGCGATGCAAGGCAACCCGTTGTTCAGCACGACGCGTAAGGTCACGCTGCAAGCGCCGTGGCTGGTGCCGCGCGGCACGACCTGGAACTTCGCGGTCATCGACGACAAGGGCCGCTTTTATGCCAACGGCAACATCGCCCCCGCCGGTACCGTGCTGGTAGGCTCATCGGGCGACCTGGCACCGGGATACGTGGTGCCGGCGGACGTCTTTCCCAACGGCATCCCCGTGCCCGAATTCAATAACACCCTGCTGGCCGGCACGCCGTTGCCCAAGGACGTGGTGCTGGCCGAGGGCGCCAGGCTGCTGGCCGGCACGAAGCTGCCGGGCGCGGTGGCGGTCAAGCCGCTGCTGGTGATCGGCAACGAGGTGTTCCAGAGCGGCTTCTCGCGCTACGCTGTGGCCGCCCAGCAAGGCGTGCAGGTGGCCCGGGATGCCAACGTGGCGGTAGCCATGCCGGTGCTGCGCTTTGACGCCGCCGCGGGCCACGCGGTGGCCAGCGGCGCCGATCCGGCGCAAGTCCTGGAGCGCTGGCTGCCGCCGTTGTGGCAGGAAGACCCGCTCAAGGCCACGCTGGCCCAGCGCGGCGGCGCCGACCTGGCGTTGTCGGCCGGCTCTGTCTACACCCAGGCGCCGCTGGTCGTCGGGCAGGGCGCCACCGTGACCGTGGATCCGGGCCGTGCGCTGACCCTGCAGGGCAATGGCCAGATCACCGTCGAGGGCACGTTGAACGCCTGGGGCGGCAATATCGCATTGCTGCCCGGCAAGCTTGGCACCGGCAACCAGGCGGACCGGCCCAACGGCATCGGGAATGCCATGTCGATCTGGATCGGCAACGGCGCCGTGCTCGATGCCGCCGGCCGCGCGGTCACCGCCGTCGACGCACGCGGGAACGCATACGGCAAGGTGGGCCAGGGTGGCACGATCGAGATCGGCGCGCGCCACAACCTGGACGCTACCCAGATCGACGCCGCGGACGCCTTCGTCGTGGTTCGGCCCGGCGCGCGCATCGATGCCTCTGGCACTTCCGCGCGGCTGGACCTGCCCGGGCTGGGTGCCACGCAGGTGGCGAGCGACGGTGGCGTCATCGCGCTGAGTTCCTTCCGCGGCCTGTTCCTGGACGGCAGCCTGCGCGCGGCTGCCGGCGGCCAGGGCGCCGCCGGCGGCACGCTGGCGCTGAACCTGGAGACGCCGGCCTACGGTCCGGTGGACAACTATAGCCAGAAGAGCCCCAGCGTCGAGGACGCGGTGCGGGCCGCGCGCGAGCTGGTGGTGGCGCAAACGCAGGGCGCCACCGCGCTGGCGGCCGGATTGCGGCCTGGCGAGCGCGATGCCGCCCTGGCCTACGGCGCCGGGCGCATCGGCGCGGACCGCATCGGGGCAGGCGGGTTCGACAACGTCGCGCTGCTGGCCAACGGCTTGATCAGCTTCGATGGCAACGTCAACCTGGCCGTGGGGCAGAGCTTGCGCCTGACGACCAGCGCGATCGCGCTGGCGGAGCATGCCGCAGCCGGCACCCAGGTCAGCCTGGCCGCGCCCTATGTCCGCCTGGCCGGCACGACCCGCGTTCCGCCCGACTTCTACTACATGCCCAACCCCACTGTGAACACCACGGGCGTGCCGCTGGTGTCGCAAGGCACCCGGTTGCAAGTCGAGGCGGACCTGCTGGACCTGGTGAGGGCCACGCAGATCGGCGTGCGCGGCGTCATCAAGCGCAACGCCGACACATCGCTGGCGGTGGAGCGAGGTGCCTTTGACGAAACGACCCTGCGCAGCCGCGGCGACATGCGCATGTACCGCGACGCCTCGCTGAACGTACCCGGCAACCTCACGCTGGCGGCCGCGCAGATCTACCCGGGCATGGGCGATAGTGGCTCGGTGACGGTCGGACAGCGCAGTTTTCTCGACAACTACGGCAACGTCCAGCGCGAATTCGACCCGGCGCGCCACCTCAACATCGAGCGCGTGGGCGATGAGTTGCCCGCCATGCCCTATTCCGTCTTCGGCCGCCTGAGCTTGAGCGCCCCGACTATCAACCAGGGTGGCGTGGTGCGGGCGCCGCTGGGCAACCTCGAGCTGGGATCGGCGGGCTATGGCGCTGTGACGGAGCACCTGAACCTGCTGCCGGGCAGCGTGAGCTCGATCAGCGCCAACGGGCTGGTCATGCCCTATGGCGGCTCGCTGGACGGGCTCAGCTATCTGCAGGACGGCAAGGACGTGGTGTTCAACGGCGTGGGCAATGGCCCCGCCATGACCCTGACCGGGAAGACCATCGACGTGCGGCAGGACGCGGTGCTGGACCTGCGCGGTGGCGGCACGCTGACCGGCGCGGCCTTCCTCGCCGGGCGCGGTGGTTCGGTGGATGCGCGCATGAACCCGCTGGTGCAGGTCGGTGCCCGCGGCGGCTTCACCTTGCCGGGCCTGTCGACCAACCCGGTCTATGCGATCGTGCCGGGCGTGCAGCCCGGCTATGCGCCGGTGGTGGCGGAGAAAGGGGCCAGCGATCCGGCCATCGGCCGCCAGATCACCATTGGTGCCGGCGTGCCGGGCCTGCCCGCCGGCACCTACACGCTGTTGCCTTCCACCTTCGCCTTGTTGCCCGGCGCGTTCCGCGTCGAGCTCAACGGGCTTGGCAATGGCACGTTGGCGGCCGGCGGCGCCATGGCCATGCGCAATGGCTCGTACGCGGCCTCGGCGCAGCTGGGCGTGGCCAACACAGGCATCCGCAACGCCGTGCCTACCCAGGTCTTCCTGACGCCAGCCGACGTATTGCGCAGCTATTCGCAATATAACGAGATGAGCTACGCGGATTTCGCGCTGGCCCAGGCCGCCCGCGAGGGCGTGCCGCGCGTCCAGCTGGAGCGAGACGCCAAGACACTGCGCTTGTCCTTCGCGCCGACCACGCCGCGCGCCCCTGGCGATGAACCTGTCCTGCACTTTGCCGGGCGCGCCTTGTATGCGCCCGCCGCAGGCGGCTTTGGCGGCAGTGCGCTGATGATGGGCGAAACCAGCTACGAAATCCTGGCCACCGGCGCGGCGCCGACGCCGGGTTTTAGCGGCACCTCTCTATACGCGGCCGATATCAATGCCATCGGCGCCTCGCGCATCGGCATCGGCGGGTTGCCGTCAGTGCGCTATGTCGACTACACCGGCAGCAGGCAACGCGCCAACATCGCCACGTTCGATAGCGGAGCGTGGAGCATCTTCCTGCGCGAAGGCGCGGTGCTCAAGGCCGCCGAGGTGTACCTGGTGACCAATACCAAATCGGGCGGCATCTTCGTGGAGCAGGGCGGCGGCATCAATACGCTGGGGCAGGGCAAGGCCGCCTGGGATGCCACCAACGGCTATGTCTACGACCCGGGCTCCAGCAGCGTGCTGGCGGTCTCCAATGGCTGGCTGGACATGCTGGCGCCGGGCTACAGCGCGGATCCCCTCCGGGGCGCGGGCCGCATCGACATCGGCGCCTGCAGCCCGGGCGCCGTCTGCCACGGCACCACGCCGCTGTATTCCGAAGGCACCATCGCTGCCTCGACCGATCAGAGCTTCAACCTGCGCGACGCGGTACGCTACGGCACGCGCAACCTGGTGTTGTCGGTCGGCGGCATCAACGCGGGCAACCAGGCCACGCTGGCGGACCTGGCCGCGCGCAGTGCATTGCCGCCAGGCCTGACGCTGAATCAGGAGGTGCTGGACCGGCTCCTGAAGGGCGACACCAGCACCGGCGCGCCGGCCCTGGAGAACCTGACGCTGACCGCGCGTGACGCACTGCGCTTTTATGATTCGGTGGCGCTGTCCACCATCGACCCGGCCACCGGCAAGTCCTCGCTCGCGCGCCTGGTGCTGGGCACGCCGGCCATCCAGGGCTATGGCAATGCGGATGCGCTGGCCCGCATCCACACCGACATCCTGGTGTGGAACGGCGCGACCAACGCGCCGGGGCTGGTGGCAACCGGCGGCGCCGGCACGGGCAGTGGCCGCCTGCAGGTCGACGCGAAGCAGATCGAGTTCGGCTATGGCCCGAACAGCCGCCCCGACACCATCCACGCCATGGACCGGATGGTGCTGGGCTTCACGCAGGTCGACCTCAACGCCAGCGAGCGCATCACCGCCAACCAGAAGGGGTCGCTCGCGGTCTACCAGTCGCAAGGCGCCTGGGACGACGCCGCCAAGGGCTATGCCTATAGCGGCGGCAACCTGAATCTCAACACGCCGCTGCTGACCGGCCAGGCGGGCTCGGTCAACAAGATCACCGCCGGCGGCGACATCCGCCTGACGGCGCCCGCCGGTGCCGCCGCGCCGGCCTTGTCCGGCAAGGCCCTGGCCGAGGCCCTGGGCGCGGAGATCGCGCTCAACGGCAATAGCGTGGCGCTGGACAGCACCGTGATCCTGCCCAGTGGCAAGCTCACCGTGTCCGCCGAGCGCGACGTGGTGTTGCGCGACGGCGCGCGGCTCGACCTGGCTGGGCGCAAGCTCGATTTCTATGACGTCAGCAAGTACAGCTGGGGCGGCGACGTGGTGCTGGAAAGCCGTGCCGGCGACGTGCGCCAGGCGGCGGGCGCGTTGATCGACGTTTCCGCCAAGGAGAACCGCGCGGGCAAGCTCACCGTGCTCGCGCTGGGCGCGGGCGCGGGCACCATCGACCTGCGCGGCAGCGTGCTGGGCGGCAGCAGCGGCCACTACGATGCCGGCGGCACCCTGGTGCCGTTCGCGGCCGGCGGGGCGGATATTCGCGCGCAGCATATCGCCGATTTCACGGGGCTGAACCAGCGCCTCAACGACGGCAAGCTCTCCGGCATCCGCAGCTTCCAGCTCAAGCAGGGCGACCTGGCCATCGGCGACGAGCTCAAGGCGCGCGAGGTCAGCGTGTCGGTGGACGGCGGCAAGCTCACCGTGACCGGCACCATCGACGCCAGCGGCGAGCAGGTCGGCAGCATCCGCCTGGCCGCGCGCGACGGCGTCACCATCGGCGGCGGCGCGCTGCTCGACGCGCACGGCACGGTGCTGCGCGTGGACAGCTACGGCCAGGTCATCGAAGCGCCCAACCGCGCCACCATCGAGATCAACGCCGGCACGGGCCGGCTCACGCTGGCGAGCGGCGCGCGCATGGACCTGCGCGCCGGCACCGGCGCCGGCGCACAGTCGCTCGGCACGGTCGAGCTCAACGCCCCGCGCCTGGGCGGCGCCACCGGCAACGATATCGACATCGACGCCAGCGGCGCGCTGCGCATCGACGGCGCGCGCTCCATCGCGGTCAACGGCTTCTGGACTTACAAGGACGCGGCCTGGGGCACCGACCCGATGGCCGACGGCCGTCCCTACCAGGTCATCAACCAGGCCTACCTGGACGCCAAGCACGCAGACAGCCTGGCGTTCATGGGCAATGCGCTGGCCAACGCCGACCTGATGAACCGCAAGCTCGCCGGCCTGCGCGGCTACGCGGACGCTTTCCACCTGCGCCCGGGCGTGGAGATTGTCAGCGCCACGCCGGATGGCGACCTGCACATCGATGGCGACATCGATCTGTCGCGTTACCGCTATGCCAGCGTCAACCCGCGCACGCAGCAGACCAGTGTCTATGGCTCCGGCGAAGCCGGCGCCCTGGTGCTGCGCGCGGGCGGCAACCTGAACGTCTATGGCAGCCTGACCGATGGCTTCGATGCCTCGGCGCTGCCGGTTACCCCGGACGATCAGGGCTGGGTCTTGGTCAAGGGCCGGGTGCCCTGGGGCGGCGACGTCGTCATCCCGCAGGGCCAGCTGGTCACGCTGGCGGAAGACACCTTCTTCCTGTCCGGCCGCACGCTCAACTACGACCTGCCGATCAAGGCCGTGAGCCTGCGTCCCGGCACGGTGCTGCCGGCGCGCGCCACGCTGGCGGCGGACCTGGTCCTGCCAGCCGGTACGATACTGGGCGGGGCGGTGCGCGATGCGCAGGGCAACGTCGTGCAGGCGGCGGGCACGGTGCTGTCGCAGCCGCTGACGCTGGCCAGCGGCATGCAGCTCGACGCCGGCAACCGGCTCACCGGCGGGGCCAGCGTGGCGGCCATGACCTGGCCGGCCGGCGTGCCGCTGCCGCAGACCGGCACGAGCGTGGATACCGCACCAGGGGTCTACCTGGCGAACGCGCTTGCCTTGCGCAAGGGCGCGGTGATCCCGAGCGAAACGGTGGTCAAGCTGCCGGACGACGCGGTCATGGTGTCGCTGCGCCCAGGAGACGCCAGCGGCAACCAGGGCCGCAACTGGGCGCTGGCGCCGATGCTGCCCGAGGGCTCGCAATCGTGGTCGGTGCGGCTGGTGAGCGGCGCGGACACGCAGGCCGCGGACACGCGTGCCTTGCAGGCGCGCAGCAAGCAGGCGTCCATGCTGCTGGCCGACACCCACTACGGCCTGGTCTCGGCGAACGTCTTATTGCCGGGCACCGGCCTGCCGGGCGAATACGTGTGGGCGGGCAATTCGCTGGAAATCATCGGCATCGAGCCCGGCACGCCGATCAACCTGGACGAATGGGGCGGGGAGGAAGAGGTCAAGAACCTCAACGACCAGGGATATGGCCTGCTGGTCGTCAAGGTCAAGGACGGCACGCCGCCGGTGTACAGGGCGCAGCTGCAGCCGGCCCGCCAGCAGCTTTTCAGCGTGCTGCGCACCGGCACCGGCGACCTGGACCTGATCTCGGGCGGCGACTTCACCATGACTTCGCCGTTCGGCGTCTACACCGCCGGTACGCAGTCCGCCGGCGTGGGCGCGGCGTACAACCTGCCACGCGCCACCGCCTTCGACGGCACGCTRCTGGGCCCGGATGGCACGACGTTTGCGCCGTATATCGACGGCGGCAGCCAGAGCCTGTACCGCGCCTGGTATCCGGAGCACGGCGGCAACGTGCTGGTACGTGCCCAGGGCGACGTGAAGGGTGACCTGATCGGCGTCAGAGGCGGCCAGTCCCGGACCGACGCGATCGGCGTCCTACGCGCCCACGTCGGCTCCACCGCCGTTGGCAACTGGCTGTGGCGCCAGGGCACCGGCAGCGCCGTGACGGGCAGCGAAGGCGTGCCCACCGCCTGGTGGGTCAACTTCGGCAGCTATGTGGCCGGCCCGACGGAAGGCTACGACTTGTTCGCGAAAGCGCCGTTCCTGGTCGGGTTCACCGGCATCGGCACGTTGGGCGGCGGCAACCTGGTGCTGGAGGCCGGCGGCGATGCCGGCATGCTGTCGTCGCGCATGACGGCATCCGGCAACTATGTGTCGCGCAGCCAGGGCCTGAACCTGGCGGTGGCCAGCACGGGCCGCGTTTCGGCCGATGGCAAGCAGCTCACCCTGGCCGGCGGCGGCGACCTCGACATCCGCATCGGCGGAGGGCTCAATCCGGTGGCGGAAGTGCGCGCCTTCTCCTCGCAGACAGGTGACGTCACGCCGGCCACCCGCTTCTCGGGGGTCTATAGCGATATCAACAGCACCTTCGTCAACCTGCGCGGGGCGTTGCGCATGGAGGCCGGTTCGGTGGGCGGCATCGAGCTGCGTTTCGACCGCGCGGATCCCGCCGAATCGCGCGCCTACGACGTGTACAAGGCCACGTCCTCCATCGCCAGCGGCGGCCCGGTGCTGGTACCCGGCGATGCCGGCGTGCGCATCGACGCGCGCGGCGACCTGGTGCTCGGCGGCGTGGGCGACCCGGGGCGTGTGGCGCTGGTCAACAACGGCACGCCGTTCCGGGCCAACGGCGCTAGCTACACCGGCGACGGCTGGACCTGGTTCTCGCTGTGGACGCCGGGCACCGCCATCGACCTGTTCAGCGCGGGCGGTAATCTGACGCCGTCCACCGCGGCGGCGGACAATGGCTCTGCCGGCAACCATACGGCGACCGACGGGCGTTTCATGATGCCGTCGGTGCTGCGCGCGGTGGCGGCCAGCGGCAGTTTCTACTACGGCAATTCCAGCACTGGCGCCATCGATGGAACTAGCCGGCCGGTCCAGTCCAGCACCACGCTGATGCTGGCCCCGTCGCCGGTGGGGCCGCAATACGCCCACACGGGCGCGGGCCAGCTGGAGCTGCTGGCCGCCGACTCGATCTACGCCGGCGGCTATGGGATCACGCAGTCTGGCGCCGATCCCACGGCCCTGCCAAATCCGTTCAACGCCGCGTTCAGCGGCAGCACGGTGAAGATCGTCTACGGCACGCTGAAACTGAGCAATATCAGCCCGGACGGGCTGGCTGCCAGCGTGTTCCTGGCGAACAACGGCGGCGCAGGTACGTACCAGGCGTACCCGTTGTTCAGTTTCACGCCGCCCACGGCCTCGGGCTACGCGGTCCCCGGCAGCCAGCCGGCGCGCTTCTATGCGGTCGATGGCGATATCGTCGGCCTGCGCACGGGGTCGATCATTTCTCGTGCCAATGGCGTCGGTTCGGCCCTGACGTTCGGTAACTGGTATGAAGGCGGCGGACCGGTGGCGATCCGCGCGGGGCGCGACCTTGTCAATGCGGGTACAGCGCTGGGCGAGGCCGAAGACGTGCCCGCCGATGGCCACGGCTGGTACATTCCTCCTCGCCGCGGCGACGGCACCTTCGCCGAAAAGCCGGTCGCGGTCCTGAATGCCAGCGCGCGTGGCAACCTGATCGTGCACAACAACCCTGACGATGTGTCCGTGGTCTCGGCCGGCCGCGACATCCGCCTCAGCAACTTCTACGTGGCCGGTCCCGGCTTGCTCGAAGTCACCGCCGGGCGCGACCTGTACATGGCCGACCGGGCCGAGCTCAAGAGCATCGGGCCGGTGGCCAACGTGACCCCGGGCGACCGCGGCAGCGGCGCCAGCATCGCGGTGGCGGCGGGCGTGGGCCGCAACGGGCTGGATTTCAACGCCTTCGCCAAGCGCTACCTGGATCCCGCCAACCAGGCGGATGCGGGCCGCGCCCTTGCTGACCAGCCGGGCAAGGTGGTGGCCGTCTATGGCGGTGAGCTAAAGCTGGCCGACTGGCTGCGCGCCCAGTTCGGCTACGCGGGCGACGAGGCCGGCGCGCCGGCCTACCTGCAAGGCAAGCAGGCGGAGCTTGACAGCGCGCGCCAGCAAGCCTTGGCGGCCGGCGCGGCCGCCGCTAACCGCGACCTGCGGCGCGAGTACGGGCTGGCCAGCCAGCTGCACCTGGTCAACTGGCTGAGTGGCCGCTTTGGCGGGCATAACGGCCTGGGCCTGCACTTCGACGCGGCCAGCATGGACGCACGGCAGTTTTTCGCCGCGTTGCCGCCCGAGCAGCAGCGGGCCTACCTGCGCAACGTGTACTACGCCGAGCTCAAGGCCGCCGGGCGCGAGTACAACCAGGCGGGCGGCCCGCGCGAAGGCAGCTACCTGCGCGGACGCGAGGCCATCGCCACGCTCTTCCCCACGCATGACGCGCAGGGCAACGCGCTTGCCTACCAGGGCGACCTGACCATGTTCAGCAGCGCCAACTACTACGCCCCGGTCTCCGGGGCGCTCGCCACCAAGCGGCCGCTCAAGGGCGTCACCTACCTGCGGCGCGACGAGTACAAGGCGGCCGGCAACCCGTACAACATGGGCGTGTACGACCTGCTGGACGCCGGCATCCATACGGACTTCGGCGGCGACATCGACATCATGACGCCGGGCGGGCGCACGCTGGTCGGCGTCGATGGCGGTTTCGTCCCGGGCGAGGGCTCGGGCGTGCTGACGCAGGGCGCCGGCGACGTCCAGATCTACGCCAGGGACAGCATCCTGCTGGGGCAGAGCCGCATTTTCACCACCTTCGGCGGCAACATCCTGGCGTGGTCGGCGCAGGGCGACATCAACGCCGGGCGTGGCTCCAAGTCCACCGTGGTCTACACGCCGCAGCGGCGCGTGTACGACAACATCGGCCTGGTCACGCTGTCGCCCACCACGCCCAACACCGGCGCGGGCATCGCCACGCTCAACCCGGTCCCAGAGGTACCGCCGGGCGACATCGACCTGATCGCGCCGCTGGGCACCATCGACGCGGGCGAAGCCGGCATCCGCGTGTCTGGCAACATCAACATTGGCGCGCTGCACGTGGTCAACGCCGAGAACATCCAGGTGCAGGGCAAGGCCACCGGCATCCCCGTGCTGGCCGCGGTGAACGTTGGCGCGCTGACCAACGCCAGCGCGGTGGCTTCGCAGGCGGTGGGCGCGGCGCAGGACGCGCTGCAGCGCGAGCGCAGGGCGGCGCGCCAGGGCTTGCCCTCGATCTTCACCGTGCGCGTGCTCGGCTTTGGCACGGACACGGATGAGGCAGCGCCCAAGGCGAGGGAAGGGGCCAAGGCGCCGCCGGCCAGCTACGACCCCAACGGGGTGGTGCAGGTGCTGGGCCAGATGGACCTGAGTGAGTCGCAGCTCAGCCAGTTGAGCGCCACGGAGCGCCGCAATCTCCGGCGCTGAGCCCCTGGCGGGGGCGCTCCCGCGCGCGCGCGGGCTGCGATGGCGCCACCCGTGGTGGGCGTGGCAAGTGTTGTCATGGAGCGTGGCGACATTGGCTGCGCCTACCTTCCTCACCATCGGCGTGCTGCTGATGCAGGACGCGCGCAGCGATCATCCGTTCTTCTGGCCGTCGCTGATGGGGATCGTGGCGGCAGCCAACGCCGTGGCGATCCTGCGCATCAACCACCTGCACCGGCACGCCGCCTTCACCGGGCGCGCGGCACTGGCGCTGCGGTATTCGTGCGCCGGCATGTCGGCGGGCTGCGCCATGTTCCTGGTCCTGGGCTGGGGCACGGGCGTGCTACCGGAGATGGTGGCGGCGATGGCGGGTACGGTCGACGCGGCTGCGCCAGCAGTGGCGACGGCGCCGTGGAGCGCGGCGATGGCCGTGGTGTTCGGCGTTGGCTCCTTCGCGCACGCCGGCGTGCTGCATGCGTGGATCGGCTTTTGCCATGCGCAGGAGGGGGCTGGCTAGCGGATGGCTAGCCAGCCTTGCGCACCACCGGCCGCGTGAAGATCAGCGCGGTCTCGGTGCCGGCGGTGTCGGGGTCGTACAGGTCCCAGTCCAGCCCGCACAGCGAGAATCCCAGCGCGCGGTAAAAGCCGATGGCCGGGTAGTTGGTGTTTTGCGTTTCGGCGCGCAGGCAGCGGGCTGGCGTTGCTAGCAGCAGGCGGTTGATTTCCCCCAGCAGCACGCGGCCGATGCCGGTGCCGCGGAACGCGGGCGCGACGAAGATGGCGCTCAGCAGCGCAGACCGGTTCCAGGCTTCGAGCCTGACGGCGGCAAAGCCGCCGATGTCGCCGCTTGCGCTCTCGAACACCAGCGCGTGGTCGGCCTTGGCGCAATCCTGCTCGAAGCCGGACGGGTCGTAGTGGTTGAGCACGGGCTGGCCCAGCACCTGCTCCACGAGCCAGATGCCCAGCGGGCCGCTTTTGACCGCGTAGATGCGATCGGTCTCGTAGGTGGTGTCGAGCTTGAGGATGCCGGCGCCGTCACGCGCCCAGTCGAGCGGTCTGATAGTCATGCGGTGATGCTTTCACGTGCGGTGCGTGCCGGCCTTGACCCGTTTCCCATTCTAGGCGGCCCGCCCTGGTTGTGCATTGCCCATGCGCCGCTTGGGCGCCGATGCCCTCAACGCCGGCGCAGCAGCGCTTCGAGCTCCCCTGCGGCGTGCTTGAGCACCGGCAGGTAGTGCTGCTCCAGGTGCGCCGCGCCACGGCTGCCCAGCACCATGCTCAGGCCCAGTCCCGCCACCACCTTGCCGGACTCGGCGCGCACCGGCACCGAGATGCCGGCGAAGCCGTCCACCAGTTCGCTGATCAGCGTGCAGTAGCCGTCGCTGCGCACTTGCTTGAGCGTGCGCGCCAGCGCCGTGCGCGAGCTGACCGTAAACGGGGTGAGCTTGCGTAGCTGCGCGGTGGCAAGGTAAGCCTCGAGCGCCTTGTCGTCCAGCCCGGCCAGCAGCACGCGGCCGAGCGAGTGGGCGTAGGCCGGCATGCGCCGCCCCACGCCCATGTCGACGCGCAGGATCTGCGGCGGCTCTTCGCGCGCCACCAGCGCCACCGATTCGCCGTCCAGCACGCCCAGCGAGCAGGTTTCCCCCGTCTGCTCGGAGAGCGCCTTGAGGTAGGGCGCGGCCAGTTGCGGCAGGTTCATCGACGCAAAGTACGCGTAGCCCAGGTCCATCACGCGCGGGGTGATGGAAAAGTCCCGGCCGTCCTGCGCGACGTAGCCGTTGTGCTGCAGGGTCAGCAGCAGCCGCCGCGCCGCGGCGCGGGTCACGTCGAGCTGTTCCGCCACGTCCTGCATGGTGAGGCTCCCCGCGCCGGAGGCGAACAGGCGCAGCAGCGCCAGGCCATTGGTCAGCGAATCGAGCAGCTCTTCCTTTTTCTGCGGGTTGGCCGGGGGCGCTTCGGGGCTGTTCATAGCGTGGGGAGACGGAAATAGGGTGATTTTAGTGCGATGAACGCACTTGCGCGATGCCGGCATGACTACGTATGATAGGTGTTTTGCGAACAAATGTTCGCGGAATGTGTGGTGCTGAGTGCGGTCCGGCGCAGTGCGTGCAGGCGGCACGCCGCGCCGAGAAGAACACGATGGAGACAGCCATGAAGGTCATCAGCGCGCAGCAGGCGGCTGCGCTCGTGCAATCCCGGTGGACGGTGGCGAGCGCTGGTTTCGTGGGCGCCGGCCATGCCGAGGCGGTGACGGACGCGATCGAGCGCCGTTTCCTGGACGCCGGCATGCCGCGCGACCTGACGCTGGTGTATTCGGCGGGGCAGGGCGACCGCGGCGCGCGCGGGGTGAACCACTTCGGCAATGCGGGCATGACCGGGCGTATCGTGGGCGGGCATTGGCGCTCCGCCACGCGCCTGGCCTCGCTGGCCATGGCCGAGGCGTGCGAGGGCTACAACCTGCCGCAGGGCGTGCTGACGCACCTCTATCGTGCCATCGCCGGCGGCAAGCCCGGCGTGCTGACCAAGATCGGCCTGCACACGTTCGTTGATCCGCGCACCGCGCAGGACAGCCGCTACCACGGTGGCGCCATCAACCGCAGCGCGCAGGCGGCGATTGCCGAGGGCCGCGCGAACTGGGTCGAGGCGGTCGATTTCCGTGGCGACGAATACCTGTTTTATCCGAGCTTCCCGATCCACTGCGCGCTGATTCGCTGCACCGCCGCCGATACGCGCGGCAACCTGAGCACGCACCGCGAGGCCTTTCACCACGAACTGCTGGCGATGGCGCAGGCGGCGCACAACTCAGGCGGCATCGTGATCGCGCAGGTGGAGTCGCTGGTGGATCACCACGACAACCTGCAGGCCATCCACGTGCCCGGCATCCTGGTCGACTACGTGGTGGTGAGCGAGAACCCGGCGCATCACCAGATGACGTTCGCGGAGCAGTTCAATCCGGCCTACGTGACGCCGTGGCAAGGGGAAGCCGCCAGCAACGCCAATGCCGCCAACGCCGCCAGCGCACCGGCGCCAGAGGTGCCGGCCGTAGCCCCCGTGCTTGATGCCCGCACCATCGTGCAGCGGCGCGCGGTGCTGGAGCTGGCGCGCAGGCAGCCGCGCGTGGTCAACCTCGGGGTTGGCATGCCCGCTGCCGTCGGCATGCTGGCGGTGGAGGCTGGCGTCGAAGGCTTCACGCTCACGGTGGAAGCCGGCCCGATCGGCGGCACGCCCGCGGATGGCCTCAGCTTTGGCGCATCCGCCTATCCGGAAGCGATCGTCGACCAGCCGGCGCAGTTCGATTTCTACGAGGGCGGCGGCATCGATCTCGCCATCCTCGGGCTGGCCGAGCTGGACGGGCACGGCAACGTCAATGTCAGCAAGTTCGGCGAAGGTGCCGAAGCGCTGATCGCCGGGGTCGGCGGCTTTATCAACATCACGCAGAGCGCCAAGGCCGTGGTCTTCGTTGGCACGCTCACCGCCGGTGGCCTGGAGGTGCGCGCCGAGGACGGCGCCCTGCGCATCGTGCGCGAAGGCCGCGTGAAAAAGATCGTGCCGCAGGTCTCGCACCTGAGTTTCAACGGCCCTTATGTGGCCTCGCTCGGCATCCCCGTGCTCTACATCACCGAGCGCGCCGTCTTTGAGATGCGCCCCGACGCCATCGGCGCGGAGCACCTGACCCTGATCGAGATCGCGCCGGGCATCGACCTGCAGCGCGATGTGCTGGACCAGTGCGCCACCGCGGTCACCGTGGCGCCCGACCTGCGCACCATGGATGCGCGGCTGTTCCGCTCAGGTCCGCTGAAGCTCTGAGGCTCTAAAGCTCTAAAGCCCTGAGGCGCGCTGCGCCGCCGCCCGATAACAAACGACCGGCCATGACCGGTCATGGAGGAGGCCATCGAAGCTTTGTCCTGTCTTTCCCGTTGGTTTTGCTGGATCGCCGACGTGCGCGCAGGCTGTCAAGCCGGCACGCGTCATTGCTGGATTACGTTTCATACTCATCATGCAGAAGACAAGCCGTCGTATTTTCTCGCGCCGCCTGGGTGCGGCCATCCTGGGCGTTTCGCTGCCGCTGTGCGCGCCGCAGGCCTTCGCGCAAGCCTATCCGTCCAAACCGATCCGCCTGGTGGTGCCGTTCCCGCCGGGCGGCCCGACCGATACCGCCGCGCGCATCATCGGCCAGAAGATGGGCGAATCGCTCAAGCAGACGGTGGTGGTGGACAACCGCCCGGGCGCCTCCGGCACGATCGGCGCGGAAGCCGTCGCCAAGAGCGCGCCGGATGGCTACACGCTGATGGTGCTGGCCACGCCCACGCTGCTGGCGCCGCACCTGATCAGCCGCAAGGGCTACGACATCTTCAAGGATTTCACGCCGATCGGCTCTGCCTACGACCTGCCCATCGTCATGGTGGTCAACCCGCAGGCCATGCCCGACGTGACTGACCTGCAGCAATACATCGCCCGCGCCAAGGCCAAGCCCGGCGCGCTCAACTACACCAGCGCCGGCAACGGCAGCTTTGGCCACCTGTCCACCGAACTGCTCAAGAGCACCGGGCATGTCGACGTCCAGCACGTGCCCTACAAAGGCAGCGCGCCGGCGATCTCCGATCTGCTGGCCGGCCAGGTGCCGATGATGTTCTCCGACATGATCGCGGCGCTGCCGCACATCAAGGCCGGCAAGCTGCGTCCCATCGCCGTGGGCTCGGCCAAGCGCGTGAGCTTCACGCCCGATGTGAAGACGGTGGCGGAGCAGGGCTTTCCCGGTTTCGAGGCCACCGCCTGGGGCGGCCTGCTGGCCCCCGCCGGCACGCCCAAGGACGTGATCGCCAAGTTGTCGGCCGAACTGAAGGCGGCGCTGGCCGATCCCGTGGTGCAGGAAAAGATGCTCGGCGCGGGCACGGTCGCTGCCTACCAGCCGCCTGAACAACTGGCGTCGCGCATGCGCAACGACTACAAGAAGTGGGGCAAGGTGATCCAGGACAACGGTATCAAGAGCGACTGAGTCTGGTCGGGCGCGAAACTGGATGAAGCCGAAATGGAAAACGGGCCGCATGCAGTGAATGCATGCGGCCCGTTGTCTAGCCGGTCAGCCAGTCGGCCAGTCCGGCGGTCAGCCAGGTGGCCGTCAGTTGCTGGCGTTGCTTCCCGGCTCGACCTCCGGCGCGTTGACGGCATGGCTGGCGTGCTTCAGCGGCAAGACCTGCGCGTTGTCCGTGTGCGATGCCGCTTGCGCAGCCGCGAGGCTGGGGACCAGGCCCTGCAGCGAGCCGCCGGCCAAGCCCACTTCCTTGAGCAACGAATCGATCAGCGGCGCATGCGCGCGGTAGGACAGCGCGGCGGACATCGCCTGCTCGGCAAGATTGCCGTTGCCATTTCCATTTCCATTGCCGCCACCGTTGCCTGCGTCGCCGGTTGCCGCCGCGCCGCCGCGGTTGAGGCCGTCGACCTGGATGATCTTGATGCCGTCGATCGCCTTCATCGGCTCCACGCTCTGCTGGATCACGCCCGGCAGCGCCTGCAGCAGCGCCAGCTTGAACTTCAGGCTGGTCTGGTCCGACGACAGCGCGTTGATGGCGTCGTTGAGCGCGCGCTGCGCCTCGGCTTCGGCCAGGCCCTTCTTGCGCGCGGCCTCGGCCAGTTCAACGATGGCGGTGGCCTGCATCTGCGCAGCCTCGCGCTCGGCGCGTGCCTGCGTGGTGACGTGCACCGCCTGGGTCTCGGCCTCTTGCGCGGCCTCGATCAGGGCCACCTGCTTGGCGCGGTCGGCTTCCGCCGTGCGCCGTGTGGTCTCCACCATCTGCTCGGCCTTGACCGCTTCAGCCAGCGCCTCGTTGGCGCGCCCCTGCGCCTGCGATTGCGCTTCCGACTTGGCGGCGATCACGATGGCCTTTTCCTGCTCGGCGATTTCCGTCACCTTGGCCTGCTCGATGGCCGCCATCTGGGTGACGCGCTGCTGCTCGATTTCCTTGACCCGCACGTCGCGCTCGGCTTCCACCTTGCGCGTGCGCACGGCCTGCTCGCGCTGGATCTCGGACTCCTGCACCTGGCGCTCGGCGGTGATGCGGCTTTGCTCGGCCTCCTGCCTGCGCTCGGCCTCGTAGGACGCGATGCGCGCGTTCTGCTCGGCGGTGCGGGTCTTCACCTGCTGTTCCTGCTCGAGCTTCATGAACGATTCCTGCTGCTCGATCTCCAGCTTCTTGGCCAGTGCGTCGCGGTTCTTCTCACGCACGGAGACCTCGGTGTCCTGCTCGACTTCGTTGCGTTCCTTGCGGCGGCGCTCGGTCTCCTGCGTGAGCTTGGTCAGGCCCTCGGCATCGAAGGCGTTGTTGGGGTCGAAGAACTCCTTCGAGGTCTGGTTGAAGTTGGTGAGCGACACGCTCTCCAGTTCCAGCCCGTTCTTGGTCAGGTCTTCGGCCACGGTGTTCTGCACGCCCTGCACGAACTGCTCGCGCGCATCCTGCAGGTCCTGCATGCTCATCTGCGCCGCGGTGGAGCGCAGCGCGTCGACGAACTTGTCGTCCACCAGCGCGCGCAGGCTCTCCGGCGCCAGCGTGCGCTGGCCCAGCGTTTGCGCGGCGGTGGACACGCCTTCCACGGTGGGTTTGACGCGCACGAAGAACGCCACCACCACATCCACGCGCATGCGGTCCTTGGTGATCAGGCTGTCGCGTGAGGCGCGGCTGACCTCCAGCTTGAGCGTGTTCATGTTGATCGGGATGATTTCATGGAACACCGGCAGCACGATGGCGCCGCCGCTCATGATCACCTTTTGCCCACCCAGCCCGGTACGCACGAAGGCGCGCTCGGCCGATGCGCGCGTGTACAGGCGCGAGAAGATCAGGCCGATGATGCACAGGCCGAGTACGCCGGCCAGGCCGATGACACCCCAGAAGATGATGGAATCCATATTGGTTCTGATGCTCCCTTGGAACTTGGAAAAAATACCGCGGACGGCTTGCGCCCGCGCGTGGCCTACAGCAGGTCGGGCCGCGGGTTGGCGATGGCGCGATACAAGGTGCCGGAGGTGCGTGCGACGATCAGTACGGTTTCGCCGCGCGGAAAACGCTGGCCCGGCTCGTCCGGCTCGACGCGCAGGTAGTGGGCCTGGCCATATTCATCCACCAGGCGCGCTTGCGCCGGATTGCCGGCCGAGGCCTCGCCGAGCGTGACCTGGGCAACGCGCCCGACAAAGTCGAGCTCGGAGATGGCGGAGGATTCGTCCTGCGGAAAATAGCGTCCTACCAGGCTGCCGGTGGCGCGCACGAAGGGCAGGGCGCCCAGCGTGGCGAGCACCACCGCGAGCGGCACGGGCAGCAGGTGGCCGGCCACGGCGGCGATCACCCATTGGAGGATCAGGCCGACGATGGCGAAGCCCATCAGGAACAGCACCACCAGCATCAGCAGCGGCACGCGGCCCACGTGCAGCCAGCCGAGGAACTGGCCGATGGCGCCGGCATCGGCCGCGCTGGCGTCAGAATGGTCCAGCGCGAAATGCGTGACCAGGAAGCTGTCGGCCTGCTGCGACAGGGCGAGGCCAAGCAGCAGGGCCAGCGCCTCCAGCACGCCGATGACTACCATCAAGCCAATCGCCACCACGAACGGGGCATTGCCCGGCAATAACAGCTGATTCATTTCGGCGTTCTTATTGTGCTGAATCGGTCGGGAGCGGCGGAGCTGGTGTCTGGTGTGCGGCGCTCAGGAGCGCGCCGCGTCGCGTGCGGCCTTCAGGCGCTCAAGGCGTTCGTTGATGCGCTGTTCCTTGTGCAGTATCTCCAGCCGCTTGAGCAAGGAGGCATCGGCGCTGGAGCTGCCGACGCCGAGTCCGGCCACGCCCGTGGCGCTGGTCATGGCGCGGTTGAAGCCTTGCTCGAGCTGTTCGGCACGCACGCCGGCGCCGGCGCCCGGCGCGGCGCCAACGCTGGCGCCCGCGCGCTCGGCGGCAGCCCGCGCGGCCACCATGCCGGCCAGCGCCTGCTCCATCTCGGCGCGCTTGGCGCGCAGGCCAAGCAGATCGGCTTCGGCTGCCTCGGATTTTTCAACGGCTTCCTGCAGGCTGCCGTTGAGCGTGCCGAGCTGGTCCTCGAGGTCGATCTGGCGCTCGGTGCCCGCGCGCGCCGCGGCATCGTCACCGTGCTGGAGCGCCACCGCGACTTGTTCGTCGAGCCGCTCGATCTCGTTGTTGAGCCGCGCGATGGCCTTGGCGGCATGGTGCTTGGCCGCCTCGTGCTGGCCTAGCCCGACCCGCGCCTGGGCGATCACCTCGTCGAATTCGCGCAGGTACTGCTCCAGCACGGCTTGCGGCGCGCGCGCCTCCAGCGAGCTGACCAGCGCGTGCACATTGGCGGTCAGCAGTCGTTTCACACGGTTACCCAGGCCTTCTGTCGTCATGGTGTGTTTCCTCGGTGCATCGATAAGACGCCGCCGGGGCGGCGATGGCGCAACACAAAAAGTCGGAATTCTAGGTGGTCTGCCGAGCGCTCTGGATCAGTTTTGTCATTTCTAACACTTCGGGGATGTAGGCGTCCAGTACGGCGGGGTCGTAGGCCGGCGCGCGTTGGGTGACCCCCAGGCGCAACAGGCCCAGCAGCATGCGCATGGCACGGGCGGTGAGGCGCGCCTCAAGGTCGCGCGCTTGCGCAGGCGCCTGGTCCCCTGACGGCACGCCGGCAATCAGGCTGGCCATCAGCTCGGGCAACTGCATGGCCAGCAGCGGGACGATGGCCGAATGCTGCTGGTGATCGTGCTCCAGGGCCTGCGTGGCATCGAGCAGGGGGCGCACTTGCTCGCGCAGCAGCGAGACGCAGCCGAGATAGTCGCTTGAGCCATCGGCGCGCCGGCGCGCGTCGGCCAGCAGGGCGCGGATCTTGTCGCTGGGGCTGCTGGCGCCGGCCAGCTGGATGCCTGCCAGCCAGGCGAGGTCTTCTTCGGGGATTCGGACGGAGACGGTTTGCATCGGGATCGGCCTGCGGCCTGAAGTGGCTCACTGGCATCAAGCATAGGTCGCGCGTCATCGGTTGTATACGTTTGAAAACAAAAAATGGCAAATGAGATCCGGCGCACTTGCCGGATAACTTGCCGGATAAAGGCTGCGGCCAGGAGCCGAGGCTTGACGGCAACACGGCGGCAACACGGCGACCCCGCGCCCGGTGACATAAAGTTGAAATCCGCGACGCCGAAACTGGCGTAGCCGCCACACCCGCACTACCCTTAAATGGGCCGCTAATGCTACAATCTAAGTCTTTGATTTACATGAGCTATTGATCGCGCGGCGGAATTGCCCGCAGAGGCACGGACAGACGACGGCTTGCAATGGTGTGCGGCAGCACAGCGCGCCCCATGCGGCCGGCCCTTAAATCCATGCGCAGATCTCCCCCGCTCGGTTCAAGACGCGTGTCCGTTGGCGCCGGGTTCGCCTCCTGCAAGACACGGAAACCATGACGACTACGACCACTGACCAGACCACCCCCGAGATCACCTTCGACAGCTTCGGGCTAGATGCTCGCATCCAGCGCGCGCTGTCCGAGCAGGGCTACACCAAGCCCACTCCCATCCAGGAGCAGGCGATTCCCGTGGTGCTGCAGGGCAAGGACGTGATGGGCGCCGCCCAGACCGGCACCGGCAAGACCGCAGGCTTTGCGCTGCCGATCATCCAGCGCCTCTTGCCGCTGGCCAGCGCCAGCGCCTCGCCGGCCCGCCATCCGGTGCGCGCCCTGATGCTCACCCCCACCCGCGAACTGGCCGACCAGGTCTACGACAACGTGGCCCGCTACGCGCGCTTCACGGACCTGCGCAGCACGGTGGTGTTCGGCGGCGTGGACATGAACCCGCAGACCGAGGCCCTGCGCCGCGGCGTGGAAATCCTGGTGGCGACCCCGGGCCGGCTGCTCGATCACGTGCAGCAAAAATCGGTGAACCTGTCGCAGGTGCAGATGCTGGTGCTGGACGAGGCCGACCGCATGCTCGACATGGGCTTCCTGCCTGACCTGCAGCGCATCATCAACCTGCTGCCGGCACAGCGCCAGACGCTGCTGTTCTCGGCCACCTTCTCGAACGACATCAAGCGGCTGGCCGCCAGCTACCTGCACCAGCCGGTCACCATCGAAGTGGCGCGCAGCAACTCGGCCAACGAGAATGTGCGCCAGACCGTGTTCCAGGTCGAAGACGGCCACAAGCAGGCCGCCGTGGTGCACCTGCTGAAGACGCGCGCCGCCGAAGGCCTGTCGCGCCAGTGCATCGTCTTCGTCAACAGCAAGATCGGCTGCTCGCGCCTGGCGCGCCACCTGGAGCGCGAAGGCATCAACGCCGCCGCCATCCACGGCGACAAGACCCAGACCGAGCGCATGCAGACGCTGGATGGCTTCAAGCAAGGCAATATCGATGCGCTGGTCGCCACCGACGTGGCGGCGCGCGGCCTCGACATTCCCGACATGCCCTGCGTGATCAACTTCGACCTGCCGTTCAGCGCCGAAGACTACATCCACCGCATCGGCCGTACCGGCCGTGCCGGCGCCAGCGGCGATGCCCTGTCGATCTACGTGCCGGCCGATGAGCGCCTGCTGGTCGATATCGAGAAGCTGCTCAAGCGCAGCCTGCCGCGTACCGCGCTGGCCGGGTTCGACCCCACCGGCGCCGGCGCCCGCGCTGACGAGAACGACCGCCGCCGTGCCCGCACCGAAGTGCGCCGCCCGCGCGCCAATGGCGACGGCGAGGAGCCGCGTGCGCGCCGCAACGATCCGGCCAGCTCGCGCAACACGTTCCGCCCCGCCGACGATTCCTTCTTCTCGCGTCCTTACGAGCCGAGCGCCGCGGCGATTGCCGCGCAGCCCGACGTGACGGACAACAATGCCGCCGCCTTTGGCCGCGGCCGTCCGGCGCCCAAGCGGCAACTGGCGGCGCTGCTGGGCGGCGTGCCGCGCAAGTCCTGAGCGGCACGGCGCGACCCGTGGCGTAGCGAAACGCTGCCGCCGCAGCCAGCAAGAAAGGCGCCTTCGGGCGCCTTTCGTGTTTTGGGCCTCATGCCATTCAGGGGGGTGTCGTCGCTTCGCTGTGCGCCTGGGCGGGCAGGCGTTCCAGCATGGCCGCCCAGCCGGCCGTCGCATCGCTCAGCCAGCTTTCCACCGATTGCGCCGCGCTCGCCAGTCCCAGGTGCGCGCCGGCCGTGCGCAGCGCCGCCAGCGGATCGAGCTCGTCGATGGCCTGCGCGCCGCTTTGCTTGCTGAGCTTCTCGCCCAGCGCGTTGGTCACCACTGGCACGTGCAGGTACGACGGCGTGGGCAGCCCCAGCAGATGCTGCAGGTGGATCTGCCGCGGCGTGGAGTCGAGCAGGTCGGCGCCGCGCACGATATGCGTGACGCCCTGGTGGCCATCGTCGACCACGACCGCCAGCTGGTAAGCCCACAAGCCATCGGCGCGGCGCAGCACGAAGTCGCCGAGCTCGGTCGCAAGGTCCTGGCATTGCCGGCCTTGCCAGCGGTCGTCGAAGCAGATCAGCGCGGCGTTGCCGTCTGGCACCCGCACCCGCCAGGCGCGGGGCAGCTTGCCATGCAGGCCGTCGCGGCAGGTGCCGGGATATCCGAGCGTCTGGTGGCGCTCGCGCGCATGCAGCAGCGAGTCGGCGATTTCCTTGCGCGAGCATCCGCAGGGATAGGTCCGATGGTCGGCATCGAGCTTGCGCAGCGCCTCGGCGTACAGCGCTTCGCGCCGGCTCTGCCATTGCGGCGGCTCGTCCGGATGCAGGCCGAGGCGCGCCAGCGCCCGCAGGATCTGCTGGTCCGCGCCGCGCACGCAGCGCGGATAGTCGATGTCCTCGACGCGCACCAGCCAGATGCCAAGATGGGCGCGCGCGTCGAGCCAGCTGGCCAGCGCGGTGACCAGCGAGCCCATATGCAACGGGCCGGTGGGGGAGGGCGCAAAGCGGCCCCGGTAGCTGGGCGCCGGGCTAGGGCGGGTAGGCATGGCGAAAGCAGGTGTTAGGGCGGTGATGGGTCTGGCGCTTGGCCTGGTGCTTAGTCAGGCTGGCCCGGCTGCTGCTGGAGCAGGGCTTGCGCCAGGCGCGGGTCGTCCAGCTTGTTGGCCCACCATTGCAGCGCCTTGCCGCGCGTGCTGGTGCGCCAGGCTACCTTGAAGTTGCCGGGGGCACGCACCTCCAGGGTCTCGCGTGCCTGCAGCACGCCGCTTTCGATAAAGGGCTGTGCCATGGGCGCCGGCAGCCAGCCGCAGCCCAGGCCGCGGATCTGGGCTTCGAGCTTGTCGCGCATGGTGGGCACCACCAGCACGTCCTGCCCGGCGAGCACGCCATGGGTGCGGGCCGGCAGGTTGCGCGAGGTATCGCCCACGGCCACGATGCGGTGCTTGGCGATCTGCAGGGTGGTCAGCGGGCCGGGCTCGGTCGCCAGCGGATGATGCGCGGCTACCGCGAAGACAAAGGGCATGGAGCCCAGCGGGCGCACCTGGAAGCCCTGGGTGCTCGGCGCATCGTAGGCGCCGCCGATCACCAGGTCGGCGCGGCTGCTGACCAGCGCATCCCACGCGCCGCCCAGCACTTCCTTGGCAAAGCGCAGCCGGGTGGCATTGTTCTCGGCATAGAAGTCCTGGATGACCGGCAGCAGGGCGCGGAAGTTGATCAGGTCGTCGACCACGATGGTCAGGGTGGCTTCCCAGCCGGTGGCCAGCCGCTTGACGCGGCGGGCCAGGTCGTCGGCGGCGTGCAGCAGGTGGCGGCCTTCGTCCAGCAACGCGCGCCCGGCGGGCGTGAGCTCGGCGCGGTGGCGGCGCCGGTCGAACAGCAGCACGTCCAGGTCTTCCTCCAGCTTGCGCACCACATAGGTGAGCGCGGAGGGCACTTTGCCCATCTCGTGCGCGGCGGCGGCAAAGCTGCCCTTGCGCTCGATGGCGTCAAGAACTTCCAGGGATTCGAGTGAGAGTGCCATGTTCAGAATTTCTGAATGAATGCTTCTAAGATCGGTCCGCCAAATATACGCCTGCCACCCTAAACTGCCTAGTATCGAAACGTTACGCAAGGCCAGGACTAGGATTAACCCAGTTCCTGCGCCGATGTGGCCTGAAGGAGGGCCGTCAAAATGATTGAAATCAGAAAGGCGGGTGAACGTGGTTATGCCGATCATGGGTGGCTCAAGTCGTACCATACGTTTTCCTTCGCGGACTACTACGATCCCAAGCACGTCCAGTTCGGGCCRCTGCGCGTCATCAATGAAGACCGTGTAGCGCCGGGCATGGGGTTTGGCACCCATGGCCACCGCGACATGGAAATCATCAGCTATGTGCTGGAAGGCGAGCTGGCTCACAAGGACAGCATGGGCAACGGCAGCGTGATCCGCCCCGGCGACGTGCAGCGCATGAGCGCGGGCACCGGCGTGCGGCACTCGGAGTACAACCACGCCGCACACGACACCACGCACTTCCTGCAGATCTGGATCCTGCCGGAGAAGTCCAACCTTGAGCCCGGCTACGAGGAGAAGCACTTTGCGGCGGCCGACAAGCGCGGCCGGCTGCGCCTGGTGGGCAGCCGCGACGGCGCTGAGGGCTCGGTGGTGATCCATCAGGACATGCGCCTGTATGCCGGCTTGTTTGACGGCGACGAGTCCGCCACGCTGGCGCTGGCGCCCAAGCGCAAGGCCTATGTGCATGTGGCGCGTGGCCGCGTCACCGTCAATGGCAAGGCGCTGGAAGCGGGCGATGCCGCACAGCTCGAAGGTGCCGAGGCCGTGACCCTGGCGCACGGCGATGGTGCCGAAGTGCTGGTGTTTGACCTGCCCTGAGGCCTCGCTTCGGCAGCCCGCAGCCCGCCCGCTTTGCCGGCGGGCTGCGGTGCTTCGTCTGGGCAGGGTTGCCGTATGCTATCGTCTCGCTATAGATAAGATAAGCGATCAGCCCGGCACACGCGCCGCCTGATGCGCCCTGGCCATCGACACCCAGACCAGAGATGACATTTGTATCCGTTCTCCTCGCGCTGATCGCCGAGCAGTTCCGCGCCCTGGGCCGCAACAATCCGATCTACGACATCGTGCGCGTTCTTGCCGAGCGCGCCGAGCATGCCTTTGACACCGGGCGCCCGCGCGATACCGCGCTGGCCTGGTTCACGGTGGTGCTGCCGCTCACGCTGACCGCCATGGTGGTGCACTACCTGCTGGCCTCCATCAGCGTGGCGCTCACGCTGGCGTGGAATGTCCTGCTGCTCTACCTCACCTTGGGTTTCCGGCAGTTCAGCCACTTCTTCACCGATATCCACGAGGCCCTCAACCGCGATGACCTGCCGCGCGCCCGCGCGCTGCTGCACCAGTGGACCGGTCTCGAAACCATCGAAATGCCGGTCACGGAAATCGTGCGGCATACCCTGGAAGCTGCCATCGTGGCTGTGCACCGGCATGTGTTCGGGGTGTTCTTCTGGTTCCTGGTGCCGATCGGCCCGGGCGGCGTGGTCTTGTACCGCATTGCCGAGTACCTCGCGCGCCACTGGAATATCCCCTCCACGGACCGCAGCCCCGCGCTGGGCCGCTTTGCCGCGCGTGCTTTCTACCTGCTGGACTGGATTCCCTCGCGGCTGACCTCGGTCGGCTTTGCCATCGTCGGCAATTTCGAGGACGCGGTGTATGCGTGGCGCAACCATGCGCGCAAGTGGAACGATGCCGTCAACGGCATCCTGCTTGCCAGCGGCGGCGGCGCGCTTGGTGTGCGCCTGGGGGTGCCGCTGGCGGAAGAGAGTACTGCCGTGGTGCTGCGCACCAGCCTGGCCGGCCCGGCGGTGGACTATGCGCCGGGCATGGAAGACGATAGCGAGCCCGAGGCGGCCGCGCCGGAATTCGGGGTGGAACCCAACGTGCGTACGCTGCAATCGGCCATCGGCCTGGTGTGGCGTGCCGTCGTGCTGTGGATGCTGCTGCTGGCGATGTTGTCGTTGGCGCTCTGGGTGGGCTGAGCCAACCCCGCCGTACCTGCCGTACCCGCTGTACCCGTTGACCATCGACGCCCGCGCTTGCCGCGGGCGCTTTGCTTTCAGGGTTGCCGCGGCGCGCCGCATTGCCAGCACGAGCCGAACTGCGCATCGTGCCATTCCCCGCAGGACGCGCAGGCCCATCGCGGCCCCGGCGCCGGATTGGCGGCGGCGTGCAATACCTCCCAGGCCTCGGCCTCCCGTTCATCGTCGATCAGCCAGACCTGGGGCGCGCTCTCACGAAACGGGATGTCGCCCATCGCGCCAGCCAGCCAGGTATTGCGCAGGTCGGCACGGATGCCGGCGGCTTCCAGTACGTTCTGGCAGTGCGCGGCATGGACGAGGGAAGGGGTCGATAGCAGTAGTTTCATGGTGATCGGGTGCGCCACATGCCCGTTTGCCCGCAGGCGGCGCGCCCGATTACCTTACCACGGCTTTTGCTGGCGGGATTCGTGCAGCAGCTGCGTGTAGAGCTGGTGGCGCCGGCCGGAGATCTCGCCGGTCTTCATCGACGCCAGCACGCCGCAGCCGGGCTCGTTGATGTGGTGGCAATTGTAGAAGCGGCACTCGGTCAGGCGTGGGCGGAATTCAGGGAACGCGCGCTCCAGCATGCCTTCGCTCAGGTGGTGCAGGCCGAACTCCTGGAAACCCGGCGAATCGATCAGGCAGCCACGCTGGCGCGCTTGAGGATCTGCGCCATCCACGCTATCCACGCCATCGGCCCCGCCATCCACGCTGGCGGGCAGGTGGTAGAGGCGGGTGAAGGTGGTGGTGTGCTTGCCCGAATCCAGCTTGGCGGAGATTTCCCGCGTTTGCGCTTCCACGCCCGGGATCAGCAGGTTCAGCAGCGAGGACTTGCCCATGCCCGACTGGCCGATCAGGATGCTGGCGCGGTGCGCCAGCTGCGGGCGCAACTGCGCCAGCGTGTCTTCCGGCGATCCGTGAACCGACAGGAACAGCGTCTCGTAGCCCAGCCCGCGGTACAGCTCGAGGCGGCCGCGCGCTTCTTCCAGCCGCTCGGTCAGGTCGATCTTGTTGAGGATGATCAGCGGGCGGATGCCCAGTGCTTCGGCAGACACCAGCGCGCGGCCCAGCAGGTCTTCCGAGAAGCCCGGCTCGGTCGCCAGCACGATCACTACCTGGTCGATGTTGGCGGCCAGCAGCTTGGACTTGAACTGGTCCGAGCGATGCAGCAGGTTCTTGCGCGGCTTGAAGCCGGTGATCACGCACTGGTCGGACGCGGCGCGCTCGATGGTGACACGGTCGCCCACCGCGCATTCGCTGYGCTTGCCGCGCGGGAAGCCGTGCAGGCGGCTGCCGTCGTCCAGCTCGATCACATAGTGGCGGCCGTGCGCGGCGACGATCAGCGCCTCCTCGGCGGCGGCGCCATTGGCATTGGCTTTGGCAGGGCTTGGGGCGCGCTGCGGGCCTCCCCGGCTGGCGGCGCGGCTCATGCGTGCGCCAGCAGGCGGTCGATCCGCTGTGCTGCCGGTGGGTGCGAGTAGTAGAAGGCGCTGTAGATCGGGTCGGGGGTCAAGGTAGAGGCATTGTCCTTGTAAAGCTTGACGAGGGCCGAGACCAGGTGGCCGGCATCGGTCTGGCCGGCCGCAAAGGCATCCGCCTCGAATTCATGGCGGCGCGAGGTCTGGCTGGCCAGGGGGCCGAGCAGGAAGGTGAATACCGGCAAGGTCAGGAAGAACAGCACGAGGGCAAGGGCGTGATTGGTGGTGCCAAGGTTGGGCAGCACGCCCAGCCCGGTGTAGAACCACGTGCGGCTGGAAAGCCAGCCCAGCGCGGCGAGGAAGAGCAGGCTCAGCGCGAAGCTGACCAGCATGCCCTTCAGGATGTGGCGCCGCTTGAAGTGGCCAAGCTCATGCGCCAGTACCGCTTCGATCTCGTCATCGGCAAGGCGCTCCATCAGCGTGTCGAAGAAAACGATGCGCTTGGCCGCGCCGAAGCCGGTGAAGTAGGCATTGCCGTGCGCGCTGCGCTTGCTGCCGTCCATCACGAACAGGCCGCGGCTGCGAAAGCCGCATCGCTGCAGCAGGCGCGTGATGCGGGCTTCCAGCGAGGCATTGGCCAGCGGCTCGAAGCGGTTGAACAGCGGCATGATCACCGTCGGGGCAATCATCTGCACAAAGATCGTGAAGGCGATCCACGTCAGCCACGTCCAGGCCCACCAGTACTCGCCCATATGGGCCATGAGCCACAGCACGGCGAGCAGCAAGGGCAGGCCGAGCGCGCAGCCAACGGCGGTCATCTTGAGCATGTCGGCCAGGTAGAGCTTCCAGCTCATGCGGTTGAAGCCAAAGCGCTGCTCGATGCCGAACTGCCCATAGAGGGAGAAGGGCAGGTCGACCAGGCCGCCGATCACGGCCACGCTGGCGATCAGCGCCACGCTGTAGGCGTAGCCCGGGCCGAAGGTGTCGATCCAGAACTGGTTGATCCACTGCAGCCCGCCCAGCATGGTCAGCACGATCAGCAGCGCGGCGCCAGCCAGCACTTCCAGCATCGACAGCCGGGTGCGGGCGATGGTGTAGTCGGCCGCCTTCTGGTGGGAGGACAGCGTGATGGTGTCGGCAAAGCGGGCAGGCACCGCATGACGGTGTTGCGCCACATGGCGCACCTGGCGGGCCGCCAGCCAGAGCTTGGTCAGCACCATCAGCATCAGGGCGGCTAGGAACAGAAACGTGAACATCGGGCAGGGCCTTGTCGTGTGAAGCCTTGGCGTACGCGGTGGCGGCCGGGCCGCCGAAGCGGGTTTCCGAACGCGTTGGAACCGGCTGCGGCGGCGGATATGCGAGAATTATAAGTTGTTCGTGCCTGCTGCCCCTTGTTCCTGATCCGGGGAGCGGGCGCGCCCTCTTTTGCTTCCCTTTCGATTGCAGTCCAGATGACCAGCCAAAATACCCACGTCCCCAGCGGCGTCAAATCCGTCAAGAGCGAAAACAACCTGATCTGGCTGGACATGGAGATGACCGGCCTGATGCCCGACACGGACCGCATCATCGAGATCGCCATTGTCGTGACGGACTCCGAGCTCAACATCTTGGCCGAAGGCCCGGTGCTGGTGATCCATCAGGAAGACGCCGTGCTCGATGGTATGGACAACTGGAACAAGGGCACCCATGGCCGTTCGGGCCTGATCGACAAGGTCAAGGCCTCGACCCTGACCGAAGCGCAGGCCGAGGTCGAACTGCTGGCCTTCCTCAAGCGCTGGGTGCCGGCCGGCAAGTCGCCCATGTGCGGCAACTCGATCTGCCAGGACCGCCGCTTCATGGCGCGCTACATGCCCAAGCTGGAGGCCTTCTTCCACTATCGCAACCTCGACGTCTCCACGCTCAAGGAATTGTGCAAGCGCTGGGAGCCGGCCATCCACAAGGGCTTCATCAAGCGCCAGCTGCACACCGCGCTGGCCGATATCCTGGAGTCCGTGGAAGAGCTTCGCTACTACCGCACCCACTTCATCCGCCAGTCGGCACCGGCGGCAGCGCCCGCAACCGCGGCCGCAACCGAGGCGAGCGCAGCGCCGGATACCCCGGCCGCCTGATTTTTTCTCCTCCCATGTCACTGCCAAGGCGCCCTGCGGGGCGCTTTGGCTTAACGGCAGCCCGCCCATGCTTGCGCGTATCGTCTCGATCATCACGCCGGTCATCCTGATCATCCTGGTCGGCTGGCTCTACGGGCGCCGCGCGCATCCCGACATGTCCGGGATCAACCGCGCCACGCTCGATGTGATCGCGCCGCTGCTGGTGGTGTCGGCTTTTGTCAGCAAGGAATTCGTGCTGGCCGACCAGCTTGTGCTGCTGGGTTGCGCGGTTGCCGTGGTGCTGGGCTCGGGGTTGCTGGCGTGGCTTGGCGCGAGGCTGCTGGGGGCGGATCCGCGCACCTTCGTGCCGCCGATGATGTTCAACAACTGCGGCAACATGGGCTTGCCGCTATCGGTGTTCGCGTTCGGGCCGCTCGGGCTGGCGCCCGCGGTGGCGCTGTTCGCCGCGTCCAACCTGATGCACTTCACCATCGGCATGAAGATCGTCAACCGGCACGCGTCGATCACGCAGATCGCGCGCAACCCGATGGTGCTGGCAACGGTGGCGGGGGTGGGGTTGTCGCTGGCGCGGCCGTGGTTCTCGCTGCCGGAGCCGGTGTTCCAGTCGATCAAGCTGCTGGGCGACGCCACCGTGCCCTTGATGCTGTTCGCGCTCGGCGTGCGCATGAAGGATGTGAGCCTGCGCAACTGGGGCATGGGCGCGATCGGTGCCGTGGCCTGTCCGCTGACCGGCATCGCCTGCGCCTTGCTGCTGGCACAGATGGTGCCGCTGACCCAGCTCCAGCGCGGGCTGCTGTTCGTGTTCGCCTCGCTGCCGCCGGCCGTGCTCAACTTCCTGGTGGCCGATCATTTCCGGCAGGAGCCGGACCAGGTGGCGTCGATCGTGCTGCTGGGCAATGTGGCTGCCGTGGTGTTCGTGCCGGTGGGGCTGTATCTGGGGCTGCGATAGCGTTGCTGCCCCGGAGGTTCACGCGGCGGGTTTGGCGCGGATCGCGTGCTTGGGGCGCCACACCTTGGCCACGGCTTCGTCCGTGTCGATGTAAGGCCCGCCGATCAGGTCGACGCAGTAGGGCACGGCGGCAAAGATGCCCTGCACGATGGATTTGCCGTCCTCGCCACGCAGGCCTTCCAAGGTTTCACGGATGGCGCGCGGCTGGCCCGGCAGGTTGATGATGAGGGCGGCGCGGCTGGCGGTTTCGCGAATTACCGCCACCTGCCGCGACAGGATGGCCGTGGGCACGAAGTGCAGGCTGACCTGGCGCATCTGCTCGCCAAAGCCAGGCATTTCCTTGGTGCCTACCGCCAGCGTGGCCTCGGGGGTGACGTCGCGGCGGGCCGGGCCGGTGCCGCCGGTGGTCAGCACCAGATCGCAGCCAGCCACATCGACCAGCTCGATCAGCGTGCGCGAGATCAGCGCCTGCTCGTCAGGGATGAGGCGCTCCACGGCCTGCCAGGGCGAGGTCAGGGCGCGCCCGAACCAGTCGCGCAGCGCCGGGATGCCCTCGTCCTGATAGGTGCCGGTTGAGGCACGGTCGGAGATCGAGACAAAGCCAACCAGCAGTTCGTCCGGGTGCCTGCGGGCAACGGGATGGACCAGCGCGGGCGTTGTGGTTTGCGTCATCTTGTCCCCATTTCCTTGGTTGCTGCGTTTGGGTTGCTGGTTATTCGCCGGCTTCCGGCTCGGGTTCCTGCTCGCCGGCGGCTGCGGCCAGCTTGCTTTCCAGCGCCGTCTTGATGGCCTGGAACAGCTCGCGGAAGTAGCGCGGCGGCTTGTTCATCTCGTGCTCTTTGCGCGCGTTGCGGATGATGTTGCGCAGCGTCTGGACATCGCTGGCCGGGTGCTCGGCCAGGAACTTCGTCAGCGCCGCGTCGTCCGCCAGCAGCAGCTCGCGCCAGCGCTCGACCAGGTGCAGCTTAGCCGTCTCGGCCTTGCTGGTGCCCTTGAAGCCTTCCAGCACGCGCTGGATGGCGGCCACTTCGTTATCGTCCAGCCTGCGCATGACCTTGCCGACATACTGCATCTGGCGGCGCTTGCCTTCGTGGTTGGTGATGCGCCGCGCGTCGCGGATGGCGTCGGCCAGCGCTTCGGGCATGGGCACGCGCGCCAGGCGGTCCTTGGGCAGGGCTTCGAGTTCCACGCCCAGGTCTTGCAGGGCGAGCATATCGCGCTTTTTCTGCGACTTGCTCTTGAGCATGTCGTCGTCGTCGGCCGGTTCAGGGGAGAACGGGTCGGGGAAGCCGGAGGCGTTCCGGGGGGAGGGGCGGGTGTTTCGCGTCATGGTTGGCATTTTATCTTGCTATGATTCTTGTTTGGACTTTTGATGACCGCGCCCACAATGGATCAATCCGCAGACCAGACCACCCACTTCACTTATACCCAGGCCCAGCTCAGCGAGATGGCCGCCGATGTGCTGCGGGTGGCACGCGAGCTGGGCGCCACCGACGCGGCTACCGAGATCTCCGAGGGCAGCGGCCTGTCGGTGTCGGTGCGCAAGGGCCAGGTGGAAACCATCGAGCAAAACCGCGACAAGGTAGTGGGCGTCACGGTCATGATCGGCCAGCGGCGCGGCAACGCCAGCACCTCGGATTTCTCGCCGGCGGCCCTGCGCGCCACGGCCGAGGCGGCTTACAACATCGCCCGCTTCACCGCGGAAGACGATTGCGCCGGCCTGGCGGAAGAGGCGCTGCTCGAGCGCAACCCGCAGGACCTCAACCTGTTCCACCCCTGGAATATCGACGCTGAGCAAGCCATCGAGATCGCGCGGCGCTCCGAGGCGGCCGCCTTCGCGGTCTCGCCGCGCATTCGCAACAGCGACGGCGCCAGCGTCTCGGCCCAGCATTCGCAGTTCGTGCTGGCCACTTCGCGCGGCTTCACGGGCGGCTACCCGTATTCCCGCCACTTTATTTCCTGCGCGCCGATCGCCGGCACCGGCAGCGGCATGCAGCGCGACGACTGGTACTCGTCCAAGCGCGCGCCCGGCGCGCTGGCCGCGCCCGAGGACATCGGCCGCTATGCCGCCGAGCGCTCGCTGGCCCGCCTGAATGCGCGCCAGTTGTCGACGCGCCGCTGCCCGGTGCTGTTCGAGGCACCTCTGGCTGCCGGTCTGCTCGGCGCCTTCGTGCAGGCCGTGTCCGGCGGCGCGCTGTACCGCAAGTCGACCTTCCTCTACGACACACTGGGCAAGGCGGTGTTTGCGCCGCATATCCATATCCACGAGCAGCCCCATCTGCCGGGCGCCATGGGCAGCGCGCCCTTCGACGAAGAAGGCGTGAAGACCCACGCGCGCGATGTGGTGCGCGGCGGCGTGGTGGAAGGCTATTTCCTCTCCACGTACTCGGCGCGCAAGCTGGGCATGAAGACCACCGGCAATGCCGGCGGCTCGCACAACTTGACGCTCTCCAGCAAGCTGACCACGCCGGAAGATGACTTCGCCGGCATGCTGCGCAAGCTGGGCACCGGCCTGCTGGTGACCGAACTGATGGGGCAGGGCGTGAACTACGTGACGGGCGATTACTCGCGCGGCGCGTCGGGCTATTGGGTCGAGAACGGCGTGATCCAGTACCCGGTGGAAGAGATCACCATCGCCGGCAACATGAAGGAGATGTTCCAGCAGATCGTGGCCATTGGCGCCGATGCGCTGGTGCGCGGCACCAAGGAAACCGGCTCGGTCCTGATCGAGCAGATGACCATTGCCGGCGGCAACTAAAACGACAGCGGCGGCCTGAAGACAGGCCGCCGCGCGTAGAACGTCAGCGTCGCTTTAAACCTGGCGTTTGAGGCGACCGCTATTCCTCGCCCGAGGGCGGGCGTTCGTACGTCACGAACGCGTAGTCGAAACCGTTCGCCTCCGAATGATGCCGCTCGCGCTGCGTCGCGACCCACTGCTGCGGGTCGATGGCCGGAAACACCGCGTCGCCTTCCACATCCGCATCGATTTCCGTCACCACCAGCCGGTCAGCGCAGGGCAGGGCCTCGGCATACAGCTGCGCGCCGCCGATCAGGAAGATCTGTTCAGCACCCACGCATAGCCGCTGCGCGTCTTCGAGCGAGTTCGCCACGTCGCAGCCTTCGATGCGCAGGTCGCGGTTGCGGCTCACCACGATATTGCGCCGGCCTGGCAGCGGCCGGCCGATCGACTCCCACGTCTTGCGGCCCATCACGATGGGCGCGCCCATGGTGGTGCGCTTGAAGTGCGCCAGGTCCTCGGGCAGGCGCCAGGGCAGGGTGTTGTCGCGGCCGATCACGCCGTTGCGGGCTTTCGCCACGATCAGGGTCAGCAGCGTCATACGGCCACCGGTGCCTTGATGGCCGGATGCGATTCGTAGCCCACCAGTTCGAAGTCCTCGTACTTGTAGTCGAAGATGCTGTCCGGCTTGCGCAGGATCTTCAGCTGCGGCAACGCCATCGGCGCGCGCGCGAGCTGGGTTGCCACCTGCTCGGCATGGTTGCTGTAGATGTGGCAGTCGCCGCCGGTCCAGATGAAGTCGCCCACCTCCAGCCCGGTCTGCTGCGCGATCATGTGCGTCAGCAGCGCATAGCTGGCGATATTGAACGGCACGCCCAGGAAGATATCGGCGCTGCGCTGGTACAGCTGGCACGACAGGCGGCCGTCGGCCACGTAGAACTGGAAGAAAGCATGGCAGGGCGGCAGCTTCATCTGCGCGATCTCGCCTACGTTCCAGGCCGATACGATCAGCCGGCGCGAATCGGGATTGCTGCGGATCTGCGCCATCAGCTCGGTGATCTGGTCGATGTGGCGGCCGTCCGGCGTGGGCCACGCGCGCCACTGCGAGCCATAGACCGGCCCGAGCTCGCCGTTTGCGTCGGCCCATTCGTCCCAGATGCTGACGCCGTTGTCCTTCAGGTACTGGATGTTGGTCGAGCCCTTCAGGAACCACAGCAGTTCGTGAATGATCGACTTCATGTGCAGCTTCTTGGTGGTCACCACCGGGAAGCCTTCGCGCAGGTCGAAGCGCATCTGGTAGCCAAACACCGAGCGCGTGCCGGTGCCGGTGCGGTCGGCCTTTTCGGTGCCATGCTCTTGCACATGGCGCATGAAGTCGAGGTACTGTTTCATCGGCGCGGGTGTTGGGGAAAAGTGACGCGACAGCGGCGTGCGCGTATGGCGGCAATCTGCTAACCGAATAGCAAATAACCGGATAGCAAATTGCTAAATGTTTAGCATTTTATCGCAAAGCAAAACGGGCCGCCTTTCGGCGACCCGTGGCGACCCGTTTTCAGGATCCAGCTAGCTCGGCGGCGCTGGCGCCGCCGCGCATTACTGCGCGGCCGTAGCCGGAGCCCGGCGTTTTTGCACCAGGTAGCCAGCGCCCAGCACGCCGCCAACGACAACCACGAACAAGCCGTAGTAAGCCAGTGCGTTGCTGTTGAAGAAATCCTTCACCAGCGGCTCGCTGACGATCATCTTGACTGCGGTGAAGGCTAGCACGCCGGCACCGACGAAGATGACCGAGGGGAAGCGCGACATCAGCTTGAGCACCAGGCTCGAGCCCCACACCACGATGGGGATGCTGATGAGCAGGCCCAGCACCACCAGCAGGAAGCTGCCGTGCGCCGCGCCGGCCACTGCCAGCACGTTGTCCACGCCCATCACCGCATCGGCGATGATGATCGTCTTCATCGCGCCCACCAGGGTGGTTGCGCCCGCGCCATGTTCGTCGCCATTGCCGTCATCGGACAGCAGCTTGTAGGCAATCCACACCAGGGCCGCGCCGCCGATCAGCAGCAGGCCAGGGATCTTGAGCAGCCACACCACGCCGACCGTCATGGCCGAACGGACCACGACCGCGCCGACAGTTCCCCAGATGATGGCTTTCTTCTGCAGGTGGGGCGGCAGGTTGCGCGCCGCCAGGGCGATCACGATCGCATTGTCGCCGGCCAGCACAAGGTCAATGACGACGATGGATAGCAGTGCCGTCAGGAACTGCATCGTGAACAAATCGGTAAACCATTCCATGAAATCTCCTCGAACAACGAATAGCTAAGAGCCGTGCGTACGCACCGGTTTGGCCTGGAGACATGATGTGTGGGGGGCTTGGGAGGCGCCTTTGCAAACCATGAAACCAGGTTGCAAAGGTCTTGCTCGACCGCCGATGGTACTTGGCGCGGTCAGCACAACCGGAGACTGTCAGTCCCGGAATGACGATTGTGCTAAGGGCATGGCCCCGGAGCTACTCCCCTTTGAGGGGCGATCCAATCCGGGCGAGCCCGAAGCAGATACGCTGAGGCGGATTATAAACGATGCCGCGTATTTTATGTGGTGGCGTTGTGGTGGCATTGCGGCGGCAAACTGTTGTTGAATAAGGCGCACTTTCTGGTTTCCACTGCACAGAGGATTTTGTGCAATGCGGTAAGCACACTCCGCGCTCGCCAGCTATCCTGAAAAGACTTGCATCGCTGATGCGCCCCAGACGTCACCGGAGGCGAATCCCTTGCAACTCCCGCGCATGCCGTGACGTGCGGGCCTCTGGGGGTTTTATGCAGTGCCCATCGACCATCAAGGAAACGTCATGCCGGCAGTCCCGACCCCGCTGAATCCGCTGAACGCACGCCTCAAGCACACGCAAGCCAATCACAACGGCACCTCCGCCCTGAAACCCAACGGCTCTCCCGCCAGCAGCGTCGTCGTCGGCAACGGCCATGCACAGCCGAACCCGGTGCCGCGGCTGGATTTCATCCAGCAGTACCACGAAGACAGCGGCGCGCTACGCGGCGAGATCACGCGCGGCCTGCTGGCCGGCGCCGCCAGCATCAGCCCCAAGTTCTTCTACGACGTGCTCGGCTCGCGCCTGTTCGAGGCCATCACCGATCTGCCCGAGTACTACCCCACGCGCACCGAGGCCGCGGTCTTTTCGGCATTTGCTCCCGCGATGGCCGCACGCGCCGGCAGCGGCTGCGTGCTGATCGACCTTGGCGCGGGTAACTGCCAGAAGGCGGCCCGGCTCTTCGGCAGCCTGCAGCCGGCGCAATACGTGGCGCTCGACATCTCGGTGGAGTTCCTGCGCGGCACGCTGTTCTGCCTGCAGCAGCAGCATCCGCAGATTCCCATGCTTGGCCTGGGCGCCGACCTGTGCGTGCCGCTCGATCTGCCGCCCGAGGTCAGGCACGGGCGCCGTCTGTTCTTTTATCCAGGATCCAGTATCGGCAATTTCGCACCCGCGCAGGCGCAGGCCTTGCTGCAGCGGCTGCGGGCCGCGGCGGGCAAGGGGGATGGCGTGCTGATCGGTGTGGACCTGCTCAAGGACGAGCAGGCGCTGGTGGCTGCCTATGATGACCCGCTGGGCGTGACCGCCGCCTTCAATCGCAATGTGCTGCGCAACCTGAACCGCATCGTGGGCAGCGACTTCCAGCTTGAGGACTGGCGCCATGTGGCCAGCTTCGACCGCGTGGGGTCGCGCATCCAGATGCACCTGCAAGCTGAGCGCGAGGTCACCGTGCGCTGGGCGGAGGGTAGCCGCGGCTTCCGCGCGGGCGAGCAAATTCATACGGAGGATTCGTATAAATACCGCCCGGACGACTTCGCTGCCTTGCTCGAGGCCGCGGGCTTCGGCGATCCGGTCTGGTGGAGCGATCCGCGCGGATGGTTCGCGGTGTTCCACGCCCGGGTCTGAAGCCTGAAGCCTGAAGCCTGAAGCCACCGGGCGCACCGCGAGGGGGCGGTAGGGCTGGTGTCATAATGCCCGCATCTCTCCGGCGAGAGGTGCGGCGCATGGCACACGCGGCTCGCCGGATCACGCAACCGGGTGCCAATCCCATTTTCCGGCAGGGTGTTCGATGAGCGGCTTCTCCATGCTTCCCGACCTTCATTTCAACGGCGGCAAGGCCGTCTGGGCCGATGCCCGGCGGCTGCCGCGCGAAGGCCTGGCTCAGGCACTGGTGGAGGCGCGCAACCGCACCCTGGCCTGGCTGGCAGCTTTTGGCCAGACCCGGCGCGGCTGGGAGGTGCCACGGCAGGACTTTGCCGACCCACCGCTGTGGACTCTCGGACATGTGGCCTGGCACGCCGAATGGTGGTGCCTGCGCGACGTGCGTACGCTCGAGCGCGATGGCGCCTGGCTGCAGGTGGCCAGTGTGCCGTCGCTGCTGACTGGCGCGGATGAGTGGTTCGATCCCGATCGCATCGATCCCGATGCCCGCTGGGAGGTCACGCTGCCCGACGTGGCCGTGGTCAAGCGCTACGCCGCCGACGTGCTCGATGCCGTCCTGCGCCGGCTGGCGGCGCAACCCGACGATGGCGATGCCACGCTCTACGCCTGGCGCCGCGCGCTGTTCCACGAGGACCGCCAGGGCGAGGCCATCGCCGCGCTGCTGCAGGCGCTGGGCGTTGCCCCCGTGGAGCCTGCGGTCGTCCTGCCATCGGTATCGGTGCCGCACGGCGGCACCTTGCAGTTTCCCGGCGGGCGTTTCATCCAGGGCTGGAACGCGCCGGATGGCTTCGCGCTGCCCGATGAACGGCCGGCCCAGCCCACCTATGTGCCGGCTTTCGAGATGGATGCCGCGCCGGTCAGCAATGCGCAGTTCCTCGATTTCGTAGAGGACGGCGGCTACGAGCGCGCGTCGTGGTGGTCGGCGGCGGGGCGCCAGTGGCTGATGATGCAGGATCGCTCGGCGCCGCGCTACTGGGCCCGCCATCCTGAGTCCAGGGCCTGGATGGCCTTGCGTTTCGGCAGTCTGCGCACGTTGAGCCCTGACGAGGCGGTACGTCACGTCAGCTTGTTCGAGGCGCAAGCCTGGTGTGCCTGGGCAGGCCGGCGCCTGCCGACGGAGACGGAATGGGAGCTGGCTGCAGTCCAGGACCGGGGCGGCCTGCGCTGGGGCATGGTGCGCGAGTGGACGGCGACGCCGTACGAGCCCTACGCGGGATTCGAGGCGGACCCCGCCGATATGGAATACGTATACTGCTTTGCCAGCCACCAGGCGGTGCGGAGCACCTCTTTCGCCAGCCCGGCGCGCCAGCGCCATGCACGCGCGCGCATGGCGCTGCTGCCCGAGGACGATTTCGCGTTCGTCGGCTTTCGCAGCTGTTCGATGTAGCGGGGCACTGGTTGCCGGTGGCGAGCGCTGTTGGTTGAGGCGGCCAAAGTCGCCAGCCAAAGAAAAAGGCACCCGAAGGTGCCTTTTTCTTTGGCTTTGCGAGAGATCACCGCCTAAGCGGTGAACCTGTTCAGCCTGGCGAATTAACGCTCGAAACGCGAGCGGCCGCCGGTGTTGCCGTTGCCGTTGCGCTGACCGCCGCCAAAGCCGCCGCGGTTGCCGTCGCCGAAGCTGCGGGGTGCGCCGTCACGGTTGCCATCGCGGTTGCCGAAGCTGCGGCCTTCGCCGCCACGGTATCCACCGTTGCTGCCATTGCCGGCTGCACCGCCGCCAAAGCCGCCACGATTGCCGTCGCCGAAGCTGCGGGGAGCCGCGCCGTCACGATTGCCGAAGCCGCGATTGTCGCCGCCACGGTAGCCGCCGCTTTCGTTGTTGAAGCTGCGCTGGCCGCCGGCCGCGCCTTGGCCGCCCTGGCCACGATAGCCGGTGCTGTTGCCATTGGGGTTGCCCAGGCTGCTGCGGTCGCCGAAGCCACGGTTGCCGTCACGGTCGCCGAACGGGCGATCGCCTGCGGGACGCGGGGCGCCGTCACGGCTGCCGAAGCCGCGGCTTTCGCCGCCGCCGAACTTGCGGTCGCCAAAGCTGCGGTTTTCACCGCCGCGATAGCCGCCGCCATTGCTGTTGCCACGGTAGCCGCCGCGGTCGCCGCCCGGCTTGCCGGCGAAGCCCGAACGCGGCTTCGGCGAGCGACGCGGCTCCAGGCCTTCGATCACCGATGCGTCGACACGGTTGTTGGTGAAGCGCTCGATGCGCTTCCACTGGAACATGTCGCCGTGGTTCACCAGGTTGATGGCGACGCCCGAGCGGCCAGCACGGCCGGTACGGCCGATACGGTGGACGTAGTCTTCCGCTTGCTTGGGCAGGTCGAAGTTGACCACGTGGGTGATATCGGGCACGTCGATGCCGCGTGCGGCCACGTCGGTTGCCACCAGGATGCGCAGGTTGCCGCGGCGCAGCGAGGTCAGGGTGCGGTTACGCGCGCCCTGGGTCATGTCGCCGTGCAGCGCGCCGGCCGCGAAGCCGGTGTCCGACAGGCGCTCGGCCAGCGAATCGGCATCGCGCTTGGTCGCGGTGAAGACGATGGCTTGCTTGAGCGTGGTGTCGCGCAGCAGGTGGTCCAGCAGCTTTTCCTTGTGCGACATGTCGTCGGTGAAGTGCAGGCGCTGTTCGATATTGCTTTGGTCGGCGCGGGTCGCGGCGATCTCGATGCGTTGCGGATCGCGCAGCTGACGCGAGGCCAGCTGGGCGATGCGGCCGTCCAGCGTGGCCGAGAACATCAGCGTCTGGCGGGTGGCCGGGGTAGCGGCAACGATGGCGTCGATGTCGTCGGCGAAGCCCATGTCGAGCATACGGTCGGCTTCGTCGAACACCAGCATGTCCAGCTGGGACAGGTCGATACGGCCGGCTTCAACGTGGTCCAGCAGGCGGCCCGGGGTCGCGACCAGGATGTCAGGCATCTTGGACAGCGCGGCGAGCTGCTTCGGGTAAGGCATGCCGCCCAGGATGCTGGCGCAGACGATGCGGCGCAGGTGGCGGCCGTACTTGGCGGTGGCTTCGGTAACTTGCAGGGCCAGTTCGCGGGTTGGGGTCAGCACCAGCAGCGCGGGTTGCGCCGGCGACGGACGGGGGCGCTTGCCCTTCATGCGCTTGACCGGATCGTCCGAACGCGGGCGATTCGGCGAAGCCTTCTCGCTGATGCGCTGGATTGCCGGCAGGATAAAGGCGCCGGTCTTGCCCGAGCCGGTCTGGCTCGACACCAGCAGGTCGCGGCCAGCCAGGAAGGCGGGGATCGCTTGTGCCTGCACCGGGGTCGGGGTGGTGTAGTTCAGTTCAACCAGGGCGCGAAGAATGGCTTCTTCGAGGCCGAGCTTGGCGAAGCCGTTTTCGGCATCGATGGCAACAGCGGCAGGCGCCACGGCGGCTTCCGGGCTGAGGATGGCGTCGAGCTTGTCGAGCGGGCTCGGTTCCTGGATAGCGGGGGTGGCGATGGCTGCGGCTTCGATCGATGCGTCGGCGGCGGAGGCAAAATCTTGCTCCGCACGAATGTCGTGCTGGGTCATGTCGTAATTTTCTTTAAATGCATGGCACCCCATGCCGAACTAGCGAACAGGGGCGGGCGCAGTGCAAAGTCTTAAAAAGGCTTCGGCGCCAATCGGTGAGGCCGTTACGACAGACACAGCTGGCAGTACGGCGGCAGGCAGGGTGACACCGGGCACAAGGCCGGGCGGCAGTCCCTGGCAGGCAAACAGCTCTATAGAGCTATTCAACAGGATCGGAGACGAGGCGACGTCGGTGAGAAATGCGTTCTGTCGGGTATCACCAGTTGGCCCTGATGCAGCAAACAGCGCGGCAACATAAAGCAGGCCAGTCGGCGGGACCGGGGAGCAGAGCTTGAGAGCGGGGGCGGTATCGCCTGCCGGAAGAACCCGGCTGGCGTGTTGCACAACTCACAGTGCGAACTCACGGCGCGAATTATAGCAGAAACAAAAGTAAGTTTGTTGCACTGCGATAGGAATTCCTTTTTGAGGCCGATAGGCGGCTGAAGCGCGAGATTTTGCGTGTCATCGCGCACTTTTGTTGGCATTTTTCCCTGCCCCATTCAAAGTTGCATCCGTGGGCTGCCTGCCTATACTGAAGCCGTCGGGCACACGGTTGCCCGGCAAGGTGGCGGACCTGGAATACCCGCTGACCTTCCTCGGCGCTTTGCTTTAAGTGCTGCTAGCCGCTGATATCGCGGCAGTCGGCGTCACTGCCAGCTTTCCTTCGACTCTCCGGGTGGTCCGGAGGGACGTCCGCGTCATGGGCGGAATCATGGGAAACGCTGCTTGCAACGACTGTTGCCGCGATAGCGCCGGCGTTGACCTGGAAGGCCCGGACCGTCCGCAACCAGCCCGCCAGTCTCCTGGCGGGCTTCTCGTTTGTGGGGCTGGCGGTTCTGCTAACCGCGCCTCGCCACGCCGCTGCGTTTCCTTCGCGCGACAAAAGTCATCGATGGATACCTTTGCTAACAGCCTGAAGTTCCGGGTCAGGCTATTCTTGCTCCTGAACAACACAGGCAAGCGAGAGAACAATATGCGAAAGATTCTGTTGTGCGCGGCAGCAGCAGCGGGCTTGGCGGGTGGGTTGGGCGTGGCGCCGGCGGCGCTGGCCCAGGTGTCAATCAATCTGGCGATTGGCGTTCCGCCGCCGGCCCCCGTCTATGAAGCCGTCCCGGTTGCGCGTCCCGGCTACGTCTGGGCCCCCGGCTACTGGGATTGGGACGATCGCGGCCACAAGCACAAATGGAAAAAGGGCAAATGGGAGCGCGAGCGCGCCGGCTACGTCTACGAGGCGCCGCGCTGGGTGCAGGCCAGCGGTGGCTGGGTGTTGATGCCCGAGCGCTGGGACGGACGCGGCGACGGCGGGTATGGCAAGAAAGACAAGGGCTATCACTGTCCCCCGGGGCACGCCAAGAAAGGCGAGTGCTGAAGCGAGGGGCGGCGCGTTTCTTGGGCGGTGAGGATTTTGATATACTCCGGCCTGCTTCAGGATCCGCGCCGCCAAGGCGCATTCACCGATCCGGAAGTGTCTATCGTCTCGCCGTAGTTCACGGCGAGGAATGACAGCCTAAGGTCTTGATTTTTAACGGAATTGATCTTTGCTGTAGCATTTTTGTAGCAGGTCAATTTCGTCAGGCCGCCTTCAGGCCCCTCCCACGCGCAGCAGAATCCATGGCGTCGAGATACTCGGCGACTGCCTGGTAAGAGGCAAAGCGGCGTCCCCCTTCCGAATACGTATGGATTGGGAATGACCTGGCGCTAACCTGGTTCCGAATCGTTCCCTCCGTAATATCTAGTAGGCTCGCCAGCTGGGCCACGCTCAGCCGCGGGCCGTATTGCTCGAGCAAGTAGGCTTGCGTGAGCAGGCTCATTGCTGTGTCTCCCGATAGCCTTCGGAGCTTCGTTGGCCGTTGCCGGCGATGTTTTCGGACTGAACTCGGCGCCAGTCGCTGAAAGGTAGCCCGATCCGGCAGTGATACCGCAGGGCGGCGGCCTTGTCCTTGTCCAACTCGCACAGGATGCCGGCTGTTCGGGAGAGGGCAGGGCGGCTCATCGGCGTGCACTCGGCTGCGGTTGCGGGATGATGGGGCGAACATCGAGCTGTCGGCGCTTTTCGACAGCGCGTGCGGTGCTCGAATGGATCTCCTTGGTAGGGTGAGTGGCCAGCATCCACGCTACCGTTTCGCGCGCCTGTAGGATGGCCAAGTCGATGCTGTCGCCGCCAGCGACGCGATGTCCGCTCTCGATGTGAGAGACAGCGTAAAACGGTTCCTCGGGGCCTTTGTTGACCAGGGCATGCACGGCGCATGAATTCTCTGGCATCCCCTCAATTTCCACGAGATCGCCGATGACTTCCTCGAGGTACGACTTGCCCTCCAGGGGGCTGAAACATGCGATGTGGAATCTCATGATTGCGGCTCTCCATTGGCGACTGAGGCGTCGGTGGCGGGCCGTGCAGGCATTGGCATCCAGTGCGTAATCTGGTCGTCAATGCTGATGTTCTCTCCTCTCCACGAATCGAAGTAGGTGAATCCCTTGCCCGTGACTTCTCGGTAGCTGGCCTGCATCGGATACTCGGTCGTCAGTTCCAGCTCGTTGTCTTCGGTGAACATCACGAGGCAGGGCCCCGGCAGCTGAGGAAACCCTTCGCCCATACGTGTCCACACCTCCGCATCGCGCTTGTCCTCGCTGGGCTGCTCTGCGGCCAGGAGGGCGGCACGGAAGTTCTTGACTGAAACAGCAACGTTGCCTGCACTCACATGCGTTGCCGCTGCAATGGCATCAAACAGTTGCTGATAGCTGTAGTCCGTCAGCGCCTTGGCGCTCGGTTGCGGGGCGTCGGCCTCGCGGGGTCGCACTTCGAAGCCGTGAGCGTGCAGGGTGCAGTCGAGCGCTTCGATGAGGATGTCTACGCCTCGCGGGTTAGGGCCAGCCTCTGCCCGGGCAAGCTCCACGCCGATGGCTTCGACGGGATTGAAGTCCTCCGCCTCGGCTCCCGTAGGGTCGGCAGGCGATACGGCAAGCAGGGCCTCGCCCGTAGGCGTCAGTGACCACGTGGCGGGGCTGCGCTGGGTGCGAGACAGCAATCCAATGGTGGTCAGCGCATCGAACCACCTACGGCCAATATCGCAGCCCTCGTCGTCTCCGGCGCATTCTTCGAAACGCGCCAGCTTCTCGCGGATTGCCGTCAGCGCGGCAGGCGATGAGCTCGCCTTCAGTTCCTCGATGGCGCTCAAGATCGGCTCGGCGCCTCCTGCCTCATCGTCGGGTATGCCAAGCGATGTATGAATTGCTGCTAGGTCAAGGCACGCGTCCTTAAACATGGCCTTGTAGTCAGTCTGGTCGGCAGGCGATGCACTCGGCACGGGGGCGGCGTGGGCGAGGACCTCCCGCGCAAATCCCACAATGCGTCTGGCAGAGTTCTGATGGGTTATCGCGAGGCGATCCCAGAGGCCGATGATCTGCGCATCCGTCAATGCTTCCGGATGCGCAAGGAGGGGGCTGTTCAATTGGTTAGCAGTCATATGGGTAAATGCAAAATATGAGTGTGATAGGTAAGGGCTAGAACAGGCCTTCCTGGCGAGGATCTACAGCGCGTTCCGCAGGGCCGCGCTGGGCCTTCTCTGCATCGTTGGGCGTTCCCGGGCGGTGCACTGTGCCGCCGGCGTGGACGTGTGCGAAAAGTCGGCGGATCGCGTCGACCGGGTTGGGGCAGGCTTGCCCCTCGCCTGGAATGAAGAGGCCGGCGTTGTGTGGGATCAGGTCGGAGTAGAAGCAGCCAAGCTCACGCGCCAGTTCGGTCATGGCGGACTCGACGGCTTGGGCGGCATCGATGGATGCGCCGGCGGCGCGTGTGACCGCGGCCGGCTGCTCTCCGGGCAGGATCTCGCGTACCAGGACGCGCTCAATGTCGGCGGGGCTATGACGCCATGCACCTGGTGCCATGTCCATGACGGCGCGGGTGGGGCTGGTGATGGCGGCCGTCCATTCACGCGGGATGCGGGTGGCCAGCTCAGCCATGGCTAGCTCCCTCCGAGACATCCTCGACCTCGATGCCTTCGGCACCTTGTTCAAGCGCGTGCAGAAATGCTCTATCGAACATCTTGGTGATGCGGGTCTGGCCGATTTCATCCTCTGCGAGCAGGGTGTGGATCACCTCATCAGCCCAGACGGCCTGGTCGGTGACCTTGACTGGGTGCTCGCACAGCATCGGATCGATGCCAAGCAACTCCGGCAGGATGATTTCTGCAGCAGTGGCGATCGCACTCACAGGGATGCGGATGACCAGGTCCTCGCCTTCGATCTGGCACATGGTGTTGCCGGTCATGCCGCGGATCAGGTCCGTCAGCGCCTTTGCGCCCGGTTGCGGGGCGGCGATAGGGCCAAGCGCCGTCACTGTCACGGTGTGCCCGCGAGCGCGGAAGTGTGCGGCCTGGGCTTCGGCAGCTTCGGCAGTCATCTCCAGCAGCGTGGCGTAGTCAGATACGTCTACGGAGAACGCCGCCCCCTCGCCCTTGGCAATCTCCCCTCGAATGGCGGGGAGGAGGGCGCGCACGCCGTAGGTGGCCAGCGCACTACGCGCCGCGCCGCGCTGATGCAGCATCATGGCGAATGCGCCGACATCGAGGGGATCGCCCTTGCCGATATGCTCCACTAGGTGGACGGCGAGCGAGTCGGTTGTGCAACGAGTGGGGTCGTCCCAGCCGCTGCGTCCCTTAGCGCGCGCCGTGGCGAGCTTGTCTTTCAATGCTGCAGCGAAGCGGTCGACTGCGGCGTCATCGGGGTGTGGGTTGAGATTGGTCATACGTCGTCCTTGATCGGATTAGCAGCCTGTTTCTTCGCCCACACGTAGTGGGCATATGAGCCCACTGCCATGACGATGAACATGGCGGTGAGGGTGAGTGCAGCGGATACTTCCCAGGTCATGCTGCCTCCGGCATGACGAGGAAGTCTTCGAGTGTTTTGCCACTCTCCAGTGACTTGGTGAGCCAGGTGGGACGCTTGCCGCGACCCGTCCAGGTGTTGCCTGCCTCGTCGCGATAACGGATCGGTGCTTGGTTGGTCTTCTTGCTAGCGGGTGCGTTGCTGGCTGGTTTGGTGACGGGGCGGCGCAGTACTTCCGGCAGCCAGCGGCGCCCGTCCAGGTGCCCCTCGGCGGCGGCGATCATGTCGGCCTTCTTCATGCCTTCCAGGCCTGCGGCGGTTTCCTCGCCGGCGGCCTCGCGCACGGCTTCGATGCGCCGGGATGCCGGCACGCTGGCCAGGTAGGAGTCGGCCGTAGGCTGCCACCAGTCGGCCATGTCCAGATCCACTGCCTCGGCGAGCTGGTTGGCGCGCGCGTGGCCAGCGGAGTCCTCGCGCTGCGCGAACGTGTTGATGCTGTGCGCAACGCAGACGGCCAGCAGATCGAGCTGGTCGGCCTGGCTGAGATCCTGCAGCCAGGTGAACAAATCCTCATCCTCACCAGGCATGCGGTCTTCCCAGCGGGCGACGCTGGCTTCCATGCTCTGCCAGGCGGGCGAGGCCTCCATGTCGGCCGAGGCCGAGGAAACCGAGCCGCGCTGGTCGGTGATCGACACCTTGGCCACGGCGTCATAGCGGAAGCGATGGCCCAGCGACGACTGGAAAACATCCGGTACCAGGGCATACAGCAGCGCGGTGAGCGCCACCGCCGGCGCCCCAGCCACCAGCGCCTGCAGTGCGGCCGTGCGGTGAGCGGTGAGCTTTTGCACCAGCGTCGCGGACAGCGTCGGCGCTTGCGGCGCCTGGGTGGGGGTCTCGCTGTTGCCGTCGTCAGCCGGCAGATCGCGCGGCTTCTTGCCGTCCTTGGCCGGCTTGATCATGCCGCGATGGATCTCGACAACGCCGCTGTGGTCGATGGTGACGATCGCGCCGGCGCGGGACTTCTGGCGCTCGGTGTAGTCTTCCAGGCCTGCCTTGAGGTTGGCGATCTCGGCCTCGACGCGGTCGAACTCGGCTTGCTGTTCTTCGGTCGAGTCATCGTCCTGGAGCAGATCGTCCAGCTGGCGCGCGCGCGCCTCCAGTTGCTCGAGCTGCGCGGCCTCCTCGGTGGTGGCTTGGCGCTTCTTCGGCTGGCTGCGGCCGAAGCTGTGCTCCTCGCTGTAGTCGAGCTTGTCCCGGGCTTCGACCCAGCTCCAGTTTTCTGCGCGCACCTGGTCGGCGATCGCCTCGAGCTTCTCCATGGCCAGACGCTTGAGCAGCTGGCCATCGCCGATGTATCCACCGCCGTCGCTGAACAGGTCGCGGGTGACGGGACCGCCGGCGGCCTCGTAAGCATCCAGGCCGACGAAGCGTGCAAGCCGATCGCGCGAGGCATCGATGGCCTTGTCGACCAGGGCTTCGCGCAGCGCCTGCGGATTGCGATTCCAGCCTTTGGCGGAATCCCACACGCGCTCCTGGTCGGCGTGGTTATCGGAGATAGCCAGTGCGGTGAGCTGGTCCAGCTTGACGTTGCCCGCGCGGTATTCATCGATCAGCCGCGGCGAGATGTTGGCCAGCTTGAGGCGGCGGCGCACCACCAGCGGCGTGACGCCAAAGCGCGCGGCGACATCGTCGACTGAGCTGCCGGCATCGATCAGCCCCTTGAATGCCTCGAACTCATCGGCAGGGTGCATGGCCTCGTGCATGTTCTCGGCAATGCTCGCTTCCTCGGCGCCGCTGACATCGCGCAGGATGCAAAGCACCTCGTGATCCTTGGGCAGGATCCGCTGGCTGATTAGCTGCTGCAGCGCCAGCAGGCGGCGGCCGCCTGCGATGACCTCATAGGCCGCAGCGTTCTTCTTGCGGCTGGTGCTGGTCGTGACGGTCAGGTTCTGCATCAGGCCGTGTGACCAGATCGACGCAGCCAGCTCGTTGATTGTGGACGAGGGGGTCTTGCGGACGTTGCGTGGCGAGATGGTTAGGTCGGCAACGCGCACGTGCAGCAGTTCGCCGGCTTGTGGGGAAGTCATGGGGGTTCTCCTGGTAGTGCGGGATTAGGCGGCGATGGCGGCGGGGCGCTGTTGGTCGCGCAGCTTGGTGATCGCGTCGACAAGGCGCCGCAGCACTTCTGGCGTGGGGCCGTCGATGGGGAGGTGGCCAACGCCTTCTGCATAGGCTGCGATTTCAGCTATATCGGCGAGAAGGTCGCCGAGGGTCTGCCGATAGCCGGCGGTGACGTCGCGGTCGAATTGTGCTTGGCGCTCGGCCTGCTTGCGGTGGGCGGCGGTGATGCGGCGCGCGAACATGGCCGCCGGGCCATCCTCGGTGTCGTAGACTTCCAGTAGCACCCAGCCATCGCCTTCGGGGCGGGTTGGCGTCCAGGCGGTGCAGTCGCACTCGCCTTCAGTGAACTCGTCGCCAAAGTAGCGATGCGTCACGGCCTCGTCTTCGCAGTCGCTATCCATCGCCACAAAAGCGGACTCCAGTCCTAGCGCTTGGAGGATCAGGTCATGGCGCGTGCCTTCATCGAAGGCGGGTAGCGCGGGGTTGGAGGTGAATCCGTTTTCGTCACGCTGGGCATCCGCGCGCAGCAGCGCATCGGCCAGGCCTTCCAGGTTGACGGGGGAGCCGGCGATCGAGGCGGGCCATTGGGTTCCGATGAACCCGCTAGGGAATGCCTTTTCCAGCTCGCCACGCAGGCGGCCGCCCTCGATCTCGCAGCCGCCAATCATCAGGTTGGACAGGTAGCGCAGTGCGTGAGCAGCTTGGGGGTGGGACTGGTTGATCCACCAGGAGGCGTCAGCGATGCCGCTGCCGGAGATGCGGCGCCATTCGCGGTAGAGCTCCTGGTTGCGGAGCCAAAGAACGCCGCGGCCTTCGGCGGTAAGCCACCAAAAGGCGGCGGCGAAGATGGAGATGGCGCAGGCAAGGGCGACGATGGCGCCGGTGGTCAGCAGGGTGAGTTCAAGGTAGCGCATGGGGCGGTCCTCTTAGGCTGCGGTGGGGTGGGTGGCTTGCCATTCAGCGGAGCGCTGTGCACGGCCGATCGGGATGAGGGCGAACACCTCGCTGCGGCCGGATTTGCCGCGGGCGGCGGCGACGGCGCGGCGGGTGGCAGATTCCGGCTTGGTAAAGCGGCGCAGCGGGCGGCCAGGGACGGCGACGGCATAGCCGGTGGGGGCGACTAGGGCCGATGCCTGGTCGCGTGCGGCAAGTTCCTGGCGCAGTTGAGTGATGATCCCGCCCTGAGCCTTCATGGCTTCCTTGGCGTATCCCAGTGTCTCCGACACTTCGGCGAGGGTGGCTTGCAGCTGGTCGCGCTCGGCCTGGACTTCAGCCACTTCCGCTGCGGCGGCCGCTGCGAGATCCTTGTGGGCCTGCAGCTGCTCAGCCAAGTTTTGTTCCAGCGCGCTGGTAGTGACCGGTGCGGGTTCGGTGGGCGAGCCTGCGATGTGGGCGGCTTCGCCTTCGCACTCCGCGCGGGCGAGATCCGGATGCCGCCATTCCAGCGCCGGCCGGTCCTTTGCGTCCTTCACGGTGGCCGACTTGCGGCAGACCGCGCGGCTCTGGCCTTGCAGCTGCTTGAGCTGCAGGCTGACGTTGGCCTCGCTGCGCCATTTGCCCTTGTCGGCGATCTGGGCGGCGGTAAGCCAGTCCTTTGCGTTGAGAAGAATGTCCAGTAGTTGTTCGTTCACGATGTTTCCCCGGAGTGGTGCGGTTACGCCTCGGTCAGTCGAGGTCGTTTGCCTGACGGCGTTTGTGGTCGATGACCGTGGGATCGAAGCGGGGGCGCGCAGGAATGCGGCGGGCCTGGGTGCTCAGGTGGGCGCGGAGAGATCGGATCACCTTGCGGCGGATCGTGTCCTTGCCTAGTTCGTCTTGCGGAATGCCGCTCCCCTGGATACGAACAAACTCCGCGATGAGCTCCGCATCAGAGAAGCGGCGGCGCTTCATGCTAGTTCCGCCGACACAGTGCGCGCGCCGCGATCTAGGGCGTCAATAATCGCGTCGCAGGTGCTGCGGAACAGGCCCGTGTAGGTGATCCGGCCATCGATGGTGATGCGGAAGCGGATCATTGCAAGGCCTCCGCAGATGGCTTGGCCAGGCGCGCCTTCCGCTCGGCATCCTCGCGGGCTTTTTCGAGATCGATGTACGCCCAACAGAAGTCTTCTAGGGCCTTCTTGTCGAGCGAGACCATATAGGGCTGGTCCCATCCGCTGGTGTGCAGGATCTCAATGCGAGCGCCTGACTCGCGGCTCTCGCACGACAAGCCGGCGTCTTCATCCCAGGCGGGGATGAGTTGGAAATCGACAGTCAGATCGATCTCGATACTGAGGCCGAAGGCGGAAGTAAAAGGCACGGCTTCACGGCAGTAGTACGGGCGCGGATGCGTGCTGCTAATACGGAAGTAGTCCGGGTCTTCGTCGCCGGTGTCTTCAAACGCCCACCGGGCTCGGCAAGGGGCGTCTGAGCTGCCGCCGAAGTCTCCATCTCGGAAAAGCGCATCGTGCTCGACGCCAAAGTCGTCGATGACGATCCATCCGTTGGGCCGAGGAGGTGTAAAGCTGAGTTTGAGATGCATGGTCGGCCTCACACGCTGCGGGTTGCGGTGGTGGCAGGCGTGGCCTGCTCGTCGCGCTCCATGGCGCAGGCATGGGCCACGAATGCGGCCGCAACAAGGGCGAGGTAGAGGGCAGGACCTCGGCAGTATTTCGTGAGCATTCGGGACTCCAGGCAGTACCGTGGGAATCAGAATAGTAGAAGTGCTACTGCAAAACGTCAATAGAACTTCTACTTGTGCGATATGGACCCCACTTTGGGAGGGTCCATAGCCTTGCAAAGTGTTGCGATGACGTCGAAAAGGGGAATGTCTGCAAAATGCGACGAAAAAAGCGCATGCCTCGGGAATCTTCTAGCGCGGTGGTGTCATTTTGTGTACTAGATACAACACATAATGTGATGCGCAGAGCGCGCAATAGTGGATACCGTCGCGCCTTATGGAGGAAAATAAGACCATCCCTTGGGCACGGATCGCGGTGCTACTGGACCGCACGGATCGCAGCCAGGCCTGGCTCGCGGAGCGCATGAATGTCGGTACCAATGTGGTCACCAACTGGAAGCGTAGAGGCGGAGCCCCGTTGGGGCGTGCGCGTGAGTTGTCGGATGCGTTCGCCATCTCGCTCGAGCAGCTGCTGGAGCAAGATGTGGGGCGGGACGAGCTGAGCAAGGCAGCCCGCCGACTTTCCGACCGAATACGTGAGATGGATCGCCTCGGGCTGCTGACAAAGCAAGCCGAGGCAGCGATTCAAGCGTTCTTGGATCTTGCAGAGGCCGCCGCAGTCGCGGCGCGGGGGCGGCCTCCGAAGTGAGGCGAGGGGAGGTTGGCGTGCTAGAGCTGCATGCCGGCAAATACGACGACGCCGCAGAAGTGATCTCCTGCCTCTACCCGTACGTAACGATTCGGCCAAGCCGGGTTGAGTGCTTCGAGAAACGGCTCGCCATCGACAAGGGTGAGTCGCTTGAATGTTGCTTCGGTCTGTACCTTGCCATTGCGTCGGACCACAACGAACTTCCCTGGTAGTGCCTCCAGATCCGGATTGATGAAAAGAAGGGTTCCTTCTGGAAATGAATGACGCGACTCGACCGGCGCTGTCATCGAGACCCCTTTGACCCTGACCACAAATCCCCGCTCTCCAAGGTCGTAGGGGCAGAGGTGCCAGTCCACTGCCTCGCCTGGGGCGAAGTTCTCACCTATTTCAGTCCACATTCCCGCCTGCACCCATGAAATTTCGGGATATCTCCTTGGCTTCAGGTCTGGGCCTGGCTCGAAGTTGTCCCCTGATGAAGGCCGATTGTAAGCATCCGCTTCAGTAGAAATCCCCCCCTCTGCCGTAGGGTGCCCCTGCCGGCCGGGAAACCTTGTAATGTCTCGTAATGAAGATGTAAGGGAGGGGCTGATCTCTTCTGGACGGGCGCCGATAGCAGCGCAAATCGCCACTAGCGCGCGCAAGTTTAGAGGGATTACGCCGCGTAAATATTGGCCAACAACGCTTTGTTTTCCTAGGTTTGTCACCGAACCCAGCCACTCTTGGGTTGGGCTCTCTCCCCGGTCTCGGCACGTGGCCTGATAGGCCTGCCAGGCGGCCTTTAGGCGGCCAGCATCAGCCTGTTCCTCAGCGCTAAGGGGTCTTTTAGATACGGTAGCCATTCGGCAATTTTATTAGGGGTTCTACTTTCTTAAGCAAGAAGTCGAACAGAAATGCTACTTGACCGCATGAAGTAGAACTTCTACTATCTCGCTCTATGGATCTCAAAACCTACCTGGCCACGGCCGGCATCACGCAGAAACAGTTTGCGGACCAGCTTGGTGTCACGCAGTCGCTGGTCGCCCAGTGGTTGCGTGGCGTGAAGCCGCCCATTAAACGCTGCGTGCAGATCGAGAGGCTGTCGGGCGCTGTGGTCACGCGGCAGGCACTTCGAGTGGACTGGCTGGAAATCTGGCCGGAATTGAAGCCACCTCCGCCAACGGACGGGGAGGACTAGCGAGGCGGGGCTTGCGACGCAGTGCGGCGCTCCGAGCGATGGCTTTGCGTTCGGTCGGGGTGAGCGAGCGCATGAATTTTGGCTTGGGTTGGAACATCGTATTTCTCCCTGAGTCGCGGTCGATAGTGCCGCGTTTGAATCGAAGATTAGATGGCCGTTGCCCAAAATGAAACGGCCAAATCACCGGGGGTTTACCGTGACGCACGAATATTCCGACATCGACCAGCACGAGGCGCTTTACAGCCTCGCGCGTCGGTACCCTGGCAGCATCGATGCGCTTGCGCACGCTATGGGTCGCCGACAGGGCAAAGCGGTTTCGCCCAATGTCTTGCGCAACAAACTCCGTCCGAATATCGCCACGCACTCCCTTAACGCCGAGGAGTACTCATTGGTTGTCGAGTTGTGCGAAGAAGCCGGGCTAAAGGGTGCCAAGGTGCCGCTGCAGGCGATGTGTTGGCGTCACGGCTTGGTGGCTATTGAGCCGCCGGCGGCCACCGCCACTGGCCGCGATGTCCTCGCAAGGCTGAGCCAAGTGTCGCGCGAATTTGCCGAGTTGGTGGCGGAAGTCACAGCCGATACGGCCGACGGGTGCATTAGTGCCGACGAGCGCCAGCGAATCCACAAGGAAGCGCTCGATGTCATGCAGGCTGTGATGGAGTTGACCAACGAGGTTGACGTTGCCGCGCAGCGGGATGGGGCGAACGCCCAATGATCCGAGCCAATCCTTCGCCGGCCGCCCCCTCGGTGGCCGGCGCTCCCATGCGTAGCAGGGTTGTGCTGCGTCAGCGTAAGCCGCTGACAACGCGTGAGCTCAACACGGCATTCGACAAGATCAAGAAGCGCATCCTGCGCGGCGGCGAGCCGTTCGGCGTGTTCGCTATGCGGGATGGCCGCGGGCGCACCTTCCGCCTGATCGGCTCCAGCTCACCCGAATATGCGGTGCAGCTCCGCGTCGACCGGGCGCGCCAGCACATGATTGCCACGTATGACGGTAACGCGGATCTCGGCCACGTCTGGGAAGACCTGTGTGCCTTCGACCAGGTGCCCGCCCGGTGAAGATGGAGATCGTCTTTCGGCAGGATATGACCTGCTGCAAGTCAACCCGCGTAGCCTCGGGCCTTACATGCCGGCGTCCGGTGCAGATGTGCTGTGCCAGGCGTCACGCCTGCGGGATTGCCGACGACAAGGGCCTGCGCGGCCTCGATACCTTTGCTCGGCACCTGCTGGGCTTTTGGCCGTTGTCCAGTGTGTTCTGGGTCTTTGCGACCGCGGGCCAGATGTCAGCGCTGGCTGAGATCTGCCGGGAGCGGTGGACGCAAATGCCGGACGAGGCCGCACGCGCGGCGTACCGGGCCGAAGTCATGGCTGCGGTGAATGTCTGCCGCGCAGAAGCCGGGCCATACAACTCGGCGGCCTTCGTCGCCACCTTCGATTTTCTCTGTGCTGCCGCCAGCGCGCGGCCGTAAGGACTTCCATGGACCTACCAATCCAATCGATCGAGTCGCTGCGCGCCGCAGGGCGTGCGGCTGCCGCGCAGGGCAAGGGGAACGATACCAATCCGTTCCCGCCCCGCGGCAGCCACTATCGTCAGTGGGAGCATGGCCACGTGTGGCAGCTCCTCGATCCTCGTCGCGAGGAGAAGGTCTGATGCCCGCATTCCGTATCAATGACGCAGAGCTCGACGCGCTGATGGGTGAGGGCGCGGACCTGTTCCAGCTCTATGTGGGCGCCATCCGGCCCCGGATGGATTTCAAGACGGGCGTGGTGGGCCGGCGCCCAGGCGTGCGCATCTCCTACCAGGCGCTGAAGGAGTGGACAGAGCGCGCCGCACGGTCTGGCGTGCGGTTCCTTGCTCACGACAAGTCCAAGCTCCAGCGCATGCTGACGCGCCTGCAGCAGCTCGGCCTGCTGCGCAAGTTGGGCGGCCCGTATGACCTGGTGTTTGTCTGCCCCCTCGCTGATAGGGATAACTGCGATCAAAAACAGGCCAATACGAAGTCGATACAGTTGATGAAGCCAGCCAAGCCCAAGCCGGCAAAGGCTTCACGGCACTTGTCCACAGAAGGCAAAAAAGGCGAGGCCGCCACACATCAGGAGTCCGGTAATACCTTAAACCCTACTCCCCCTACCCCCTCAGGCCTTCGGCCCGAGGAGGATGGCAAAGCGATCAACCCTCCCGCGCCTGCGGCGCAGGAGGAAGGCAACACTCTTAACTGCGACGAAACACCCATCGATGCAGAAGCACAGGGGCTCTCAGAGGAACGACAGCAGACCATCCAAGGCGGTGGGGATCGGCCTCCGGCCCGGCTTACAGAGGAGGAGGGTTCGGAGCCGGCGCTCACCTGGGAGCCGCATCTGGACTGGCCGACCGGCATCACGAAGCGGCAGCGGGCCTACATCGCTCAATCGACAGCGCCGCTGAGCAAAACGCTCGCGCAGCGCGTTTTAGACGAATGGCACGGCGCTATGAAGGCGGGGGTGGTCGGGAAGCCTTGGCCGTACTTCAATTCATTGTTGCGGAATGCGAAAGAGTGTGGCGAGGCCTGGGAGACGCACTACGCTGAGGATGTGGAGGCCGCGCGTGAGCGGGAGCGCATCCGGCTGGCCAATCAGGCGGCGGCAGACGCGGCCTGGTATGAGAGCAACATCAAGGGCAAGCCGGTTATGACATCTGGTGAGCTGCTCCAGTCCATGAAAGGGCGGGGCCGGCAATGACGGCGGCTGAGCGGAGTGCAGAGATTGCCTATGCCGAGGCGGTCGAGCAGCTGCAGATGCGTGCCGTCAAGCGCGATCGCTGGAGTTCGCGCGCCGTGTTCTGGACGGCGGTGCGCTTTGGCGTCGACCAGGTGCTGACCGGCGCATGGCCTGAGGCGCGATCACGCTGGGAGGCGCTGTGGTCGGTGGCCGTGCGCGAACACTTGCTGCCTATCCCTGGCGTGGCCGAGGTCGACAACATGCCTTCGGACGCTACGGCGGCCGAGCGAGAATTTGCGCGGATGCGCACCATCGTTGGAGGGAGGGCTGGGCATGGCAAACGGTAAGGTTGCGCGAGTGATACGCAGTGTCTCCGATGGATGGGTGATCGAGCGCCTGGAGGAGTGGGGCACGGCGATGATGGTGGGCTCCGGCTATCTCAGCCTCGGCTGGGGCGGCAGCTGCCTCAACATTTCGGAGGTGCGTTCATCGAATGCGTTCTCGCATGTGCCGGAGCTGCCTGGTAAGGCGCAGGAGACCGACTTGGCGGTCAAGAAGCAGCCGCGGGACCTGCAGCGTGTGGCCGAGCTGCTCTACGCGGTTCGTCTCAGCGGACGTGAGGCAGCGGAGGAATTGTCGACCAGCGAGACCATGGTCACCAGGCGCAAACAGATGCTTTTGGCTGGCGTCAAATATTGCCTTGAGAATCAGAACGTTAGGACGCCCCCCTTGCGCGTGATCTTGAAATCCTGAAATTTGCTGGTACATTTCCGCTACGCTGTGATCTCGTTGTGTGCAGCAGAAACCAAGCCCGACCGGTAACCCCGAGTCGGGCTTTTTCATTGGAGCCCGCCATGTTTCTTCCGATCGCATGCTTCATGTGGTGGGGTGTTTGGGCGAAGGCCTGGTGCCCCAAAAATGACGGATAGCTAGGGGCAGCCCCGTACAGCGCGTATCCCTGCACGAAAGCCGAGGGTTCGCTTGCCGAGCGAGTATTAAAGAAATCGGCCAGGACCAGACCCACGAGGGCAAAACTGAGGCGATGCGCGCCTCCCTGGGGTGACTACAAGCGGACGCCGCAACGTCGCCGGATGCGTAACCGGCAAGGTTGTCTCCTTCCTGCTCGGCGTACGGGGGGTCGCTCGGCAGGCTTCCGTCGGGCCGGTGCAATGGCATCGGCCCGATCTTCTTTTTCCTCCCTGGCCCGCATTGGTGGGCCTTTCCCGATAGGCCGGCACGTTCTCCCCGTTCGTGCCGGCCTGCCTTTTTGGAGTGTTCCAATGAAGACCTTTCGAGAGTTGGCGCTCGACGTGATCGCGATCGCGCTGGCAGTGGCGTACGTGCTTGGCTACCAGGCGGCGGGCAACGTGCTGCTGGTCGGTTACTGGGTGCTCGGAGCCGTGGCCCTGCCGCTGCTGTTGTTCGTCTTCCTGGTTGTCCTTGCTGCGGATGTGCACGGGAGGCGCGACAGCCGCTGGGAGGTCTGGCGAAAGCGGGGCAGCTGGTGGCGAGCGCTGATGGCTGTGGCGCGCATCGCCTTCTTCGCGTCGATGGAGCACGTGGTGCTGGCTGCGCTCTTGATGCTCTGCGGGCTGATCAGTGCTGGCATTCGCGGCATGGTGGCCGATGACGACGCGGATGACCCAGGTTGCCCAGGCGCGATGCCGGCATCGAGCTGATGCCGGCGCGCGCTGCATCAATCTGTCGCCATGCAGGCTGCGGCCGGCGCATCGAGTTGCCAGGCTACTGTGCTGCGCACCAGGCGGATGCGAGACAGTGGGACAACACGGCGCGCGCCAAGGCGCGGCAGAGCAAACGGGCGCTGCCCACCAACAGCACAGCCTGGCGGCGTATTCGTGAGGGCGTGCTGCGCCGTGATCCGCTCTGTGCTGAGTGCAAGAAGCGGCATCGTGTGACAGCGGCAACCGTGGTGGATCACATCGACGGCGACTCAACGAACGACGATCCAAGCAATCACCAGGGCCTCTGCGCATCGTGCCACTCGGCCAAGACGGCTCGGCAGGACGGTGGCTTCGGCAATAAGGTCGGAGGATGACGCGATGAGCTACAGCGATATCGAGCGCACGTTCCTTCGGGCAAGGCGCAAGGCAGTAAAGCGAGGCCTGCCTGAGTGGGCGCTTCGGCATGTGGATGCGCTCCACGGCATGGCTAAGTTCAGGCGTGATCGCTCCCATGATCTCCAGTTCGACAGGGAGCATCGTGATCGGGATGCCGCCAGGGGTGTGAATGAAATGTTCAATGCGCTCCATGTGGTGCGTTCCTTCCTGGTGATGAGGCCAGTCGTTGACCTGCGGTGGGCAGACCTGCAGGCCGCGCCCGCGTCGGCGGTGCTCACAAATGAGGCGTGCAGCGCACAAACCAGCCGAAAAAGCGGCGCTTGATGCTCGTGAAGGCGATGGAGGGGAGGGGGTGGCAAAAGTCTGGGCCGCCCCGGCTCCGATCCGTGCGTCCCGGGCTTTTTTTGTGTGCGCAGGTTTTGGAGGGGGGGTGCTATGCCTCCCACAGTGATATGGGCAAACGAGGACCACAACCGACACCGACCAATCTCAGATTGATCCGAGGCAACCCGGGTAAGCGGCCGATGAATCTGGCCGACGGCGTGAACCCGCTGGTGGAAGTGCCGGACATGCCGAAGCACCTCAGTCGTGAGGCGCGCAAGGAATGGAAGCGCATCACGCCGCTCCTGGTGGAGGAGGGGCTGATCGCGCGCATGGATCGATCGCTGCTGGCGCTGTACTGCCAGGCCTGGGGGCGCATGGCCGAGCTCGAGGCGGCCATGAATGCCAAGATCGAGACCCGCGTGCGGGATCACGGCATGTCTTACGAAGCCGCGGTGGAGTACTGCTTCTACGACGTCACGCCCAAGGGCTTCACGCAGCAGGCCGCGCTGGTCAACCTGATCCGTGCACAGGCCGAGGCAGTCGCGCGCTATGCCGGGCATTTCGGCATGTCGCCATCGCAGCGTGCGCGCATTACGCCGTCAAGCAATCAGCCGCAGCTACCGGGCCTGGAAGCACCGGCAGCTGCAGGGTGGGGGCGGTTCCAGAAATGACCTACATCGACGTTGCCAACCAGTACGTGGCCGACGTCCTGGCGGGCAACGTCGTTGCATGCAAGTGGGTGCGCCTGGCATGCGAGCGGCAGCAGCGTGACCTGGCCAGGGCAGAAGAGGGCGACCCGGCGTTTCCGTTCCGCTTCGATGCGGAGGCGGCCGAGCGCATCTGCCACTTCATCGAGATGCTGCCGCATACCAAGGGCCGATGGGCGCGCACCAAGCAGCGCATCATCCTGGAGCCGTGGCAGGTGTTCATCCTGACCACTGTGTTCGGCTGGTTACGCGTGGACGCGGATCTGCGGCGGTACCGCCGGGCCTACGAAGAGGTCGCGCGCAAGAATGGCAAGTCGGCGAAGTCATCTGGCATCGCCCTCTACCTGTTCGGTGCGGACAACGAGCCGGGCGCCGAGGTCTACAGCGCGGCCACCACCCGCGACCAGGCGCGCATCGTGTTCGACGACGCGCGCCGGATGGCGCTGCGCGAGCCGGAGATGTGCGAGGCGCTTGGCATTGAGGTGTTGCAGCACCAGATGATCATCGAGGAGGAGGCCTGCAAGTTCGTGCCGCTCTCCTCCGAGGGCAGCACGCTGGATGGCTTGAACATCCACGGCGGCATCATCGACGAGCTACACGCGCACAAGACGCGCGATGTGTTCGATGTGATCGACTCCGCGACCGGGGCACGCGACCAGTCGCTGCTGTGGATGATCACCACCGCCGGCACCGACCGCAGTGGCATCTGCTACGAGCAGCGGATCCACGTGACGAAGGTGCTGGAGGGCACGGTGGTGGATGAGACCTTCTTCGGGATCATCTTCACCCTCGACGAGGGCGACGACTGGACCGATCCGGCGGTCTGGGTCAAGGCGAACCCGAATCTCGGGGTCTCGGTGCTGGTGGACGACATGGAGATGGCCTGCCGCAAGGCGATGTCGATGTCGTCGGCGGTGGCCAACTTTCTCACCAAGCGCCTGAACGTCTGGGTCAATGCGGACTCGGCCTGGATGGACATGCGCGCCTGGGATCGTTGCGCGAACCCAGCCATGCTGCTGGAGGACTTCCGCGGCCTGGAATGCTATGTCGCGCTCGACTTGGCCAGCAAGGTCGATATCGCCGCAAAGGTGTTGCTGTTTCCACCGCAGGGCGAGCGCCGGAAGTGGGCTCTGTTCGGCAAGTACTACCTGCCGGAGCGCGCGATCGAGAACAGCACCAACAGCCAGTTTGACGGCTGGCGCCGGAGCGGCCTCCTCGAGGTCACGGACGGCGAGGTCACCGACTACGACGAGATCGAGCAGGGCGTCCTGGACGATTGCGCCATGTTCTCGGTAACCGAGGTGCCATATGACCCGTTCCAGGCGACCCAGCTGTCTGGGCACCTGATCAGTCAGGGTGTGCCCATGACTGAGATGCGGCCGACGGTGCTCAATTTCAGCGAGCCGATGAAGCAGCTGGAGGCGCTGGTGCTGAAGGGCGAGATTGAGCACAACGGCGACCCGGTGATGACCTGGATGATCAGCAACGTGGTCTGCCACGTCGATAAGAAAGACAACATTTACCCGAACAAGGAACGGCCCGAAAACAAGATCGACGGCCCAGTCGCCGCGATCATGGCGCTGGGGCGTGCAATGGCGCTCGCCGACCAGGTGCCGGTGATCGGTGACGACTACGAACTAATGACGATATGAACGCACGCCTCTTTAACGTTTGCCTGTTGCTTGGGTGGTTGCTGGTGCTGGCCGGCGGCTGCCTGCTGAACGCTGGCGCTGGCTTGATCTTCGCCGGGCTGCTGATGCTGGCGCTCGTACTGATCGTCGCCCGCATGGCGGGCATCTATGTCTCGGCCAAGCCGGACGATAAGGACGCCGACTGATGTTCATCTCGCGCATCAAAGCCGACGGCGATAGGTCGCCCTATGGCGATTTCTGGTTTGAGCCGGTCACCACGCGGACGGCGTCCGGCATGCGAGTTTCGCCGGACCGCGCACTGCATCTGCCGGTTGTGTATGCCTGCGTGCGCGTCCTGGCGGAATCATTCGCCATGCTGCCGCTGCGTCTGTATCGCAAGAGCGGTAGTAAGAAGACGCCGGTGGAAAAGCACTGGCTCTATGACCTGCTGTGCCGCCGGCCCAACAAGTGGCAAACGCCGTTTGAATGGCGGGAGATGATGCAAGGCCACCTCGCCATGCGCGGGAATGCCTTCAACCAGATCCTCACGAACCGCCGCGGCAATATCACCGACCTGATCCCGCTGCATCCAGACCGGATCAAGATCGAGTTGCTGGAGAAAGGCGGCGAATTCGATTATCGGTATCGCTACATTGACCGCTTCGGTAAGGAGCAAGTCTTTGTCCGTGGCGAGCTGTGGCACATCCGAGGGTTGTCTGGCGATGGCATCGTCGGCATGAATCCGATCGAGATCGCACGCGAGGCGGTCGGTCTGGGCTTGGYGGCGCAGGACTACGGCGCCCGGTTCTTCCAGAACGATGCCAAGCCGGGCGGCGGCTGGATCGAGTTCCCGGGCAGCTTCAAAGACAAGGGGGCGCGCGACACGTTCCGCGAATCGTTCCAGGCGGCGCAGACTGGCTTGAATCGCGGGAAGATCGCCGTGCTCGAGCTGGGCATGAAGTTCCACGAGCTGGGCCTGACGAACAAGGACAGCCAGTTCCTCGAGGCTCGGCAGTATCAGGTCAGCGATATCGCCCGGATATTTCGCGTGCCGCCGCACTTGGTCGGTGACCTGTCGAAGGCCACGTTTAGCAACATCGAGCAGCAGAGCCTGGACTTTGTCATCCACTCTATGACGCCCTGGGCCGAGCGGTGGGAGTCGTCAATTGAAACCAATCTCCTGCTCGAGGAGGACAAGGATATCGAGGTGGAACACGACTTCGCCGCCCTGCTGCGCGGGGATCAGCAGGCGCGGGGGATGTTCTACCACAACGGCATTATGGATGGCTGGATGACTCGGAACGAGGCCAGGGCAAGTGAAAACAAAGAGCCGCTGCCCGGCCTCGACGAGCCGCTGCGCCCGCTGAATATGGTCGAGGAGAGCAACGCCGAGGACCTGGAAACGAGTGCAACTGCCAAGCCGCCGGCGCAAGAGCCGCAGGCGCCGGCAGACGACGCCGAGGCGCGGCTGGCAGCGCTGTCCACATCTGCTGCCGAGCGTGTAGCGCGGAAAGAGACTGCTGTGCTTATGGCGGCATTCAAGTCGGGCGACTGGCCAGCGTCGTGTGCGGCCGCCATGAGTGCTCATGCAGCCTTCGTGGCGGCGGCGCTCGGCGTATCTGCAGATGCTGCTCATCAGTACTGTGATGCGCGTAGCAGAGACCCTATCCGGAAGGGCCGCGAAGAGCGTGACATCTACGATGCCGCGCTCGTGAAACTCACGCGCTTGGCGCTGAAAGGGGAAATATGAAACACGAACGATTCATCGCATGGTGCCTGGCCACGCCGTGGGCCCTGATGCCCGAGCGGATGGCTGCCTATGCTTCCATGCTGGCCCGCCAATATGCGGCGCCGCGCGCCGGTGAGGAAGAGGGGCCGGAGTACATGGATTCGCCGCAGCGCATTGCAGCGGCTCCGCGCCGCAATAATGCCCGCTCCGGTGCGATCGCCGTGATCCCGGTCTATGGCGCCATCGTGCAGCGCGCCAGCCAGATCGACATCTGCGAAGGGGGTACCAGCACGCAGCAGATCAGCGCTGCCCTGGCCGATGCCATGGCCGATGACACGGTCGCACAGGTGCTGCTCGACATCGATAGCCCCGGTGGTTCGGTCTACGGCCTTCAGGAAGTGGCTTCGGAGGTCTCCCGGGCCCAGAAGCCGGTGATCGCCGTGGCCAATAGCCTGGCCGCGAGCGCCGCCTACTGGCTCGGAACAGCGGCATCCGAGTTCTACGTCACACCAGGTGGGCAAGTCGGCTCAATCGGCGTGTGGCAGGCCCACCAGGACTGGAGCAAGGCGCTGGCCGAGCAGGGCGTCAACGTCACACTGATCTCTGCCGGCAAGTTCAAGGTGGAGGGCAACCCCTATCAGCCGCTCGACGCCGAGGCGCAGAGCTTCATGCAGTCGCGCGTGGATGACTACTACGGCGCGTTCACCAAGGCGGTCGCGAAGGGTCGCAAGGTCGGCATCGACCAGGTACGCAACGGCATGGGGCAGGGGCGCGTGCTCGGTGCCGAACAGGCTGTGGCCGAGAAGATGGTGGACGGCATTGCGACGTTCGACGAGGTAGTGGCGCGCATGCAGCGCAACATTCGTTCGTCGAAGCCGGCCGCCAGCCGCCTGGCCCGCGCACAGCGCGAACTCGCAATCATGGGCTAGTGCCAGCCCAAGCGCAGTAGGCCCTTTGGCTTGCTGCGTGCGGTCCGAAGACCGCGCGGTACACCACAACCTATCACCCGCTCTGGCGGGTTTTTTCGTTTCTGGAGCCTATATGTCCAAGCAACTCCGCGAGCTGATGGCTCGCAAAGCCAAGCACGTTGGCGCCATGCGCGCCATTACCGACAAGGCGGCCGCCGAAGGCCGCGACCTGACCGATGACGAGGATGCCTCGTTCAATGCCGAGAAGGCAGCGCTTGATCGCTGCAGCGCTGCCATCCAGCGCGAGGAGGCCCTTATCGAAGCCGAGCGCTCGGCCGGCGTGGTGATCCCGGACGGCGCTCACATCACGGTGACCGACAACGGCGAGAACGACCAGGCCCGCGGCTTCAAGTCCTTCGGCGAGTTCGCCATGGCCGTGCGCCAAGGAAGCCAGCGCAATGGCAGCCTCGATCAGCGCCTGGTGATCGGTGCTGCTGCCCCTGGTGCCGGCACCTACGCCAATGAGGGCTCTGGCGCCGACGGCGGCTTTCTGATCCCGCCTGCATTCTCCAGCGACATCTTCACCCTGTCCCTGGAAGGCGACGCGCTGCTGCCGATGACAGATGGCACCGAGGTCGGCGGCAACGGCATGACCTTCCCGAAGGATGAAACCACGCCCTGGGGCACCGATGGCGTGCGCGCCTACTGGCAAGCCGAGGCCACGCAAGCCAACGCCTCCAAGCCGAAGCTGGGCACCACCACCATGCGCCTGCACAAGCTCATGGGGCTGACGCCGGTTACCGACGAGCTGCTGGAAGATGCCAATGCGCTGGGTTCGTACCTGCCCGGCCTGCTGGCGCGCTCGATCCGCTGGAAGACCGACGAGGCCGTGCTGTTCGGCTCGGGCGCCGGTCAGCCGGTCGGCGCGTTCAGTGGTTCGGCTGCTGTGGTCGTCGGAAAGGAAGCAGGCCAGGCCGCGCAAACCGTGGTGCTTGCGAACATCACCAAGATGATCGCGCGCCTGCCCCCGGGCAGCTTCCCGAAGTCGTATTGGCTTATCACGCCGGATGCGCTGCCGTCTCTGTTCGGTCTGACTCTGGGCAACTACCCGATCTACCTTCCGGTGTCGGCTGGTGCACAGGGTTCGCCATACGGCACGCTGATGGGCCGACCGATCCTCGTGAGTCAGCACGCAGCCGCATTCAGTTCGCAAGGCGACATCTCGCTGGTCGACCTGTCGTACTACCGCACCATCACCAAGGCGGGCGGCGTCCAAACCGCTACCTCGATGCATCTGTACTTCGACGCCGATGCGACTGCCTTCCGCGCCATCTTCCGCGTGGATGGTCAGCCCAAGATCGCCAACCCGATCGCGCAGGCCAAGGGTAGCAGCACCCTGTCGCCGTTCATCCAGCTCGGCGCTCGCTGATCCACCATTGCCTGGGGAGAAAGTCTCCCTGGGTCGTATCCCTCACCATCCCATTTGAGGAAACACCATGATTCCGAATATCAAGGCCTCCGAGCAGGTGGCCATTCTGGGCGTCGTTGCCCCGTCGAGCCAGGCTGTCGGCGCGCTGACCTCCGGCTGGGTACCTGCGGCCAACTTCAACAAACTGCTGGGCCTGATTCAAACCGGCGTGCTGGGCGCGGCGGCGACCGTCGACGCCAAATTCCAGCAAGCCAAGGACGCCGGCGGTACCGGCGCCAAGGATGTGGCCGGCGCGGCTATTGCCCAAATCGTCAAGGCCACCGGCGACAACGTGCAGGCCGAGATCAATCTCGACCCCCAGCAGCTCGATGTCGAAGGCGGCTTCGGCTACGTTCAGCTATCGGTCACGGTCGGCGCGGCTGCCAGCTTCACGGCTGCGTTGCTGCTCGGCTTCACCCCACGTTTCGCGCCGGCATCGGATGCCAATGTGGCGTCCGTGAAGCAGATCGTCGGCTGATTGCGACCCTGACCACCTGAACTGGAGAGGGCGCCCACGGGCGCCTCTTTTTCTATGCCCCTGCAACTGATTACGCCGCCCACGGCATTGCCAGTCAGCCTGGCTGAGGCCAAGCTGCACCTGCGTGTCGATATCGCTGACGACGACACGCTGATTGGCGCGCTCATCGCCGCCGCGCGCGACTACGCCGAAGGCCTGACGCACAAGCAGATGGTGGCGGCGCGCTGGAAGCAGGTCATGGACAGCTTCCCGGGCCCGTCCCTCATCGGCATTCCCTGTGGCCGGCCGTTCACCCTGCCCGGGCATGCGATCTACCTGCAGCGCGGGCCGGTCCTTCAGGTCATGTCGATCCAGTATCTGGACATGGCCGGCGCCGTGCAGACGATGCCGGCTGGCGACTACACGGTCGACTACTCGTCGGACCCGGTCCGTATCACGCCGGTCTTCGGGAAGATCTGGCCGGTTCCGTTGCCGCAGATCGGCGCCGTGTGGGTGACATTCGATGCCGGCTGGGCCGCACCGATGAAGGCGGACTTCGCTGCCGGCACAGTATTCGCGCCTGGCTGGACGCCGCTGTCTGCAGGTGATGTGGTGCGCCTTTCCAACGGCCTGCATCTGCCGGACAGTCCCGCGCTTCCTGCGCCGCTGCAGCCGGATACCGACTACTACGTGGCGAACGTGGTGGCGCCAGGCACTTACCAGCTGGCGGCCACCGCCGGCGGCGCACCGATCGCACTGACCAGCCCTGGCAATGACCAGAGCTTCGTCGGTGTGATTCCGGAGGGCCTGAAGGCCTGGCTGAAGCTGCGGTTGGCCGCCCTCTACGAAAACCGGGAGGAAGTGGCCATCATGAGCCGCGGCAAGATCGAGCCGCTGCCATACGTAGACCGTCTGCTGGACGGCTACAAGACCTACGAGTTCTGACATGTCAGGAATGAATAGCTATCTGGTGCGCAGCGGCAATCTGCGCAAGCGGCTGACGTTCCAGGTCAAGTCTACGACGCAGGATGAGCTTGGGCAGGAGCTGAATATCTGGGCCGACCTCTTCACCTGCTGGGGCGAGATTTCTCCGCTGAGCGGGCGGGAGCTGATTGCGGCGGCGGCGGTGCAGTCGTCGGTGACGCACACGATCACCGTGCGCTATCGGGCTGAGCTGGCGAATCCGCAAGCGGTGGCCGCGATGCGGGTGAAGTATCGCAACCGGGTATTCGACATCCATGCCGGCCTGAACGAAGACGAGCGCAACCGCGTCGTGACGCTGCAAGCGGAGGAGGGGCTAAACCATGGCTAGTGCGCATGAGGTCGTTGCCGCCGCGTTGGGTGGTCTGGTAGGCGGGAGGATCTATCCAGGCGTTGCTCAGGCCGGTGTCGCGCGTCCATACATCACCTATGTCGGGGCAGGAGGGCAGTCCGTCAACGTACTGGGCGATGACGGCCCAGTGATACGAAACGCGCGCATTCAGGTAAATGTCTGGTCTGACACCGAAGCTGAGGCGCTCAGACTCATGAATTCGGCCATTGCGATATTGGTTGCGCCACCGATCCGTGCGGTGTCAATCGGTGCTCCTGTCGATACGCCGGAGCCAGCTACGAAGCTGTACGGCTCGCGGCAGGATTTCAGCATCTGGTTTAACCCGTAGAGACAACCCGGCTGCCAACTGCGGCCATCCTTTTTCCCCAATCACCCGCTGCGAGCGGGTATTTTTCTTTTAAGGGCAATCCCATGACTTCCTCTGCTATTCCTGCGCAGGGCACGACCCTGCAGATCGGTACCGGCAACGGTCCCGGCAAGACCATCACCGCGATCGTAGCCGCCAGTCCGACGATCCTCACTTCTGCAGCCCATGGCCTTTCCAACGGCGATGTCGTGACGCTCGCTGCTCTGGCCGGCGTCGACGCCCCGCTCCTGAACGGCCAGGTTCTGGTCGTCAAGAGCAAGACCGACAATACCTTCGCGGTCGACGTGGACACCACTGGCAAGACCATTACCGCGGGGGCGGGTACCGCCACGCCGGTGGCCTGGACCGAGATCGGTAACGTCACGACCTTCAAGGGGTTCGACGGCCAGGCGGCTGAGCTCGATGCCACGAACCTCAAGTCGACCGCCAAAGAGGTCAAGCAGGGGCTGCAGGACTGGGGGCAATTCACTTTCGACGTGCACAAGGACTTCGCCGATGCTGGTCAGCAGGCGCTGGATGCGGCAAAACGCGCGGCCGCGCTGAAGCCGATCAAATTCACGCTGCCCAACGGCAAGACGCGCACTTTCAATGCGTACGTCAAGAACTCCCCGATTGAGGGTGGGGTCGACCAGCTGGTGAAGTCGGCCAGCGTGACCCTGCGGATCTCTGGCGACGTGGTGGATGCCTGATATGACGATCCTGACGAAAGACGCCATTCTGGCAGCCGCAGACATCACCACCGAGGACGTCCTCGTGCCGGAGTGGGGTGGTAGCGTTCGTGTCGCCGTGATGTCGGGCCGGGCTCGCGACAAGTTCATCGCGCTGCAGGGCGATGGCAAGGCCGCCTACAGTGAGTTCCAGGCGCGTGTGCTGGTCGCTGCCGTCGTGGACGAGGCTGGGCAGCCGATGTTCACCGAGGCCGACGTCGAGGCGCTGCGCGACAAGAGCCAGCCCGTTCTTGATCGGCTGGTTGCCGTCTCCATGCGCCTCAACGGCTTGGGGTCGCAGGCGGTGGAGGAGGCGAAAAAAAACTCCGATGCTGCCCCGAGCAGCGATTCTGGCACCGCCTCGCCCTCGCTCTTGGCAAGTCAGTAGGGCAGGCGCAGGCGGAGATCACCAGCGCGGAGTTCGTCCGGTGGATGGCCTTCTACGAGTTGGAACCGTGGGGTAGCCACTACGACGATCTCCGCGCCGGTGCCGTCACCTCGATGCTGGCCAACATCAATCGGAACACAAAGGCCGCGCCAAAGCCGTTCGGTGTACTCGATTTCATGCCCTGGAATGATCACCACCAGCATGTCGCGGAAGAAGGAGATGCGGCGATGGCAGCCATCATGGCAGATCCGGAGGCGCACTCCAGGCTGCTCGATTCGACGATGTTCCCAGGGAGGGCCTAATGGCAAAGTCGTTTGAAATGGAGAACGCGCAGTCGCTGACCGATGCGCTGCGTGCGCTCGACGATGTCGCTAGTGAGTCGGTGTTGCGCCAGGCGGCGGTGGCGGGCGCTCGCGTGGTGTTCGCCGAGGTGAAGCTGCGCGCGCCGATCGACCTGGGCATCTACGAGGGTAAGCAGGGCAAGCACCCGCCCGGCTTCCTGCGCGATCACCTTCTGATTGCCTATGACGACGAGGTTTCGGTGCCGGGGCGTATCTCGTCCTACCTGGTGACCTGGTCGAGGGAAGCGTACTACGGGCGCTTCGTCGAATACGGCACCTCGAAGATGGCCGCCAAGCCCTTCCTGCGGCCCGCGTTCGAGGCGAAAAAGCGGGCCGCGGCAGAGGCGGTCAACGAAGTTATCCAGACTAAAGTGAAGGAAGCGACAAGTGGCAAATGACACCGTGGTGCGCGTCACGGCGGATGCCTCCGGGTATTCCGCCGAGATGGACAAGGCCCGTCGCAGCGCCGCGACCTTTATCGAGGCGCAGGAAGCGGCCGCCCGCCGCACGCAAGCTGCGCAGGCCGCGATCACCGAGGCGGCGAAGAACGGAGCTGACGCCAGCGCGCGCCAGATCGCGGCATTTGTCTCCCAGGCCTCCCGCATGGCTGAGACGGTCGGCAAGACACGGGCGCAGCTGCTCGAGCAAAAGGCGGCCCAGCTCGGCGTGACCGATTCCGTCTCAGCCTACATCGAGAAGCTGAAGGCGGCCGAGGCGGCAGCCGGTGGCATGCATAAGATCAGCGATGCCATGAACGCCACTGGCATCTCGGCCAAGCAGACTGCAGCTGCTATGCGCATGGTGCCAGCCCAGATGACCGATATCGTGACGCAGCTGCAGGGTGGCGCGAATCCGATGACGGTCCTGATTCAGCAGGGTGGCCAGCTCAAGGACATGTTCGGCGGCATCGGGCCCGCGATGCGCGCCATGGGCACGTATCTCGCGTCGCTGGTCAATCCGTTCAGTCTCGCCGCGGTGGCGGCTGCCTCGCTGGGCTTTGTGATGTCCAGGGGCGCGGGTGAGTCTCGCGCATACAGCGAAGCACTGGTCATGACGGGTGGCCATGCCGGCAAGACGTCGGACCAGCTGGCAACCATGGCGGCCAGCATGAGCCGCTCGATTGGCACGCAGAGCCAGGCCGCCGAAACGCTGGTCAAGCTGGCGGAGACCGGTAAGGTCGCCGGCGAGCAGATGCAGAGCATTGGGATGGCTGCCCAGGCCATGCACAAGGCAACAGGCGCGGCCGTCGACGACACGGTCGCGAAGTTCGTTCAGTTGGCGGATGAGCCGGTCAAGGCCTCCGTCAAGCTCAACGAGCAGTACCACTACCTCACCCATGCGGTCTATGAGCAGATCGCGGCCCTTGAGGAGGAGGGGAAGAAGGAACAGGCCACGGCGGTGGCGCAGCAGGCACTGGCCGACAAGATGAAGGAGCGGGCCGACAAGGTCATCGCAAACCTTGGTTACATGGAGCGTGCCTGGAACGCGGTCAAGGGTGCTGCGACCTCGGCCTGGGATGCCATGCTCGGCCTGGGCCGGGCCGCCACGCTCGACGAGATCCGCAGCAAGATCACGGCAACGCAGAACCAAATCGCCAGCATCGAGGGCGACGGCGGATTCGCCAATAACGGCAACGGCGCGGCGTTCGGTGCCGGCGCACGCGGCCGCGCTGCCCAGCTGAGCCGTCTGCGTGACGAGTTGCAGCAGCTGCAGGCGCAGGCCAAGCCGCTGGAGGATGCCTCCAACCAGCAGCAGGTGGCAGCAGACGCCCAGAAGCGCCAGGACGCTATGGTGTCGGCGCAGGTGCGGCTTGACGCGCAGAAGCAGGCCACGCGCAGCCGCGCCGCTCAGCGCAAGGATGAGATCGACCAGCTCAAGCGCGACGCCGAAACGGTGGGCATGGCGGCCGACGAATACAACCGGCGTGTCGCCGCGATCAACGATAAGTACAAAGATCCGAAGGGGCCGAAGGCAAAGGCGTACCAGGATGACGCTGCCACCAAGTTCCTGCAGCAGCTGCGCGACCAGGAGGCGGCAGATCGCGCCGCGCTGGCGTCGAACGACAAGCTGACGCAGGCGCAGAAGCAGCAGGCCGAGTTCTTGCAGAAGATCGCGGATCTCAAGGGTAAGTCCATCCTGACCGCCGAGCAGCAAAGCCTACTGGCCAACCAGGATGCGATCAAGGCCCAGCTCAAGCAGAACGTCGAGACGGAAAAGGCGCTCAAGCTGAAGGAAGAGATCGCCAAGGTCGAGGAGCGCTCGCGGCAGATCAGCGAGCACATGAAGGACATCCAGACAAACCACCGCGACAACTACGGACGGGAGCTGGACGCCTTCGGCAAGGGTGCGGACGCACAGAAGCAGGCCGAGGCTGTCAAGACGCTCACGAAGGAATACGAGCGCATGCAGTGGCAGCTGGAGAAGGCCACGAAGCCGGAGGCGCGAAACTCAGACGCCTACCTGCAGGGTCAGGCCGATATCAAGGCAGGCCTGCAGCAGTCGCTGCAGGACTACAGCGACTACTACGCCGAGCTCAAGGCCAAGCAGGCGGACTGGACCAATGGCGCCACGTCGGCGATTGCCAATTATGTCGATTCGGCCCGCAACATGGCCGCGCAGACTGCCAACGTGGTGACAAGCATGGCGCAGGGCATGGAGAACGCGCTGGCTAATTTCGTGACGACCGGAAAACTCAACTTCAAGAGCTTGGCCGATAGCATGATCGCCGAGATCGCACGGATCCAGATGAAGCAGGCAGTAGCTGGCCTCGTTGGGATGCTGGGCAGCGCATTCGGCGCCGGCGCCGGCTCGGCGACGAACTTCAATGGCTCGATCCAGGGGGTATCCGGCGCATTCGGGGGCGCGCAGACGACAGGGGTTTTCCTGGCCGGCGGTGGCGCGGTGTCTGGGCCTGGCACGTCGACGAGCGACAGCATTGCCGCCTGGCTTTCGGATGGCGAGTTTGTTGTCAATGCCGATGCCACGGCGAAGTATCGGGGCCTGCTCGAGGCGATCAATGGTGGGAGGGGCGTTGGCTCGGCCAGCCGATACGCGACTGGCGGTTACGTTGGCGATGCCGCTCCTAGTCCCTTCGTACCTACATCTTCGGGAAATGCGTTGTCAAATCAGGTCCTTAGTGGTGGAGACATCAACGTGAATGTGTCGCTAGTAGAGGACTCGGCCAAGGCCGGGCAGGTCCAGCAGCAGCGCAACGGCAAGGGGCTGGATCTCATGGTGTTCGTGGACAGCATCAAGAAGGCCATCGCCGGCGACATCATTTCCGGGGGTAACCAGATCTCGACGGCAATGGAGCGAGGCTATGGGCTCAACCGGGTAGGGAGGCGATAAATGGCGGTAGTTCCAGTATGGCCCGGTACGTTGCCGGTGCCGCTGTCCAGCGGCTACAGCTACACCCAGAAGACCACGACGGCGCGTACTGAGATGGACAGCGGTGTCGCACGTTCGCGCCGCCGGTTCCGCCGGGCCCCTGCGCAGATCAACCTGAAGTGGCTGTTCCTACAGGAGCAGCTGGCGGTCTTCGAGTACTTCTGGGACAACGATCTGCTGCAGGGTGCGTCGTGGTTCGACACGATCGCCACCAGCGGCACCGGGCCGCAGTTAATCCGCGTGCGCTGCATCTCCGATGGGTACACGCCGACACAGGTCGACCCGCAGCATTGGGAAGTGACGATGCAGGTGGAGGCGGTGGACATGCCAAGGCTCGCCGCTGAGCAGTATGCGGTGATGGTGCAGTATGAGGGGGCGGATATTGTGCAGATTGATCAGGCGATGAATCAGTTCGTTCACGGCACGCTTCGCAGCCCAGATTCGTGGGGTGCAGTATGACGACGATCAAGCAGGCGCTGGCCGAGGCCTATGCCTCGGCGCCAGTATCCGAGGTGATCATCGATACGCTGGAGATCCGCCATCCCTCGTTTGTGGATGACGATGGCAACCCGACGGCTATCCGGATCTGCCGGGATCGCCTGGACTTCGCTGCTTACCTGGAGGCGGGTGCGCCAATGAACGCTGGCCAGCTCGTGACCTTCCTCGCGGTGCCCTTCGACTTCACTCTGCCGGCCCTGGCTGAAGGCAAGGTGCCGACATTGAAGATCGTCGTGGATAACGTCGACCGCTCGATCACGGCAGCGATCGAGCGGGCATACCAGCAGTCGGATCCCATCCAGACGACTTATCGCCCCTACCTGGTATCGGATCCCTCCGGCCCGCAGATGAACCCGCCGCCCAATATGGTCCTGTCGCGCGTTACCGTCGATGTGTTCAAGGTGGCCGGTACCGCCACGCTGAATGACGTGCATAACTGGCCATTCCCGGGCCGCGTCTATAACCCGGCCGACTTCCCGGGTCTGCTGCGATGACGGCCGATGACATCAACCGGTATGTCGAGCTGCCATATTGCTCCGGTGGGCGCGGGCCTGATGCCTTCGACTGCTGGGGGCTACTGATCTTCGTGCAGCGCGCGCATTTTGGGCGCGAGATGCCTGACCTACAGATGGGCGACGCTAAGGCGTCATACGCGGCCTATGAGCAGCGGCGGGCATCTGGCGAGTGGGTGATCATCCCGCGGCCCGTGCACGGCGCGCCGGCGCTGATGCGCGCCGGCATGCATCCGCATGTGGGGACGTGGCTGGAGGTGGAGGGCGGCGGTGTCCTGCACGCGCAGCAAGGTGCTGGGGTCGTCTGGACGCCCAGCGCTCGGCTCAACATGTCTGGCTACGGCCGCACACAATATTTCGAGATCCATGCACGCAACCCTGATCCAAATAACTAACCCGTTCCGGCCGCAACTAGGCCGCCAGGTCGCGGTGATCCGGCGGCGTAACCGCATCATGACCCTGCTGCAGCGCCGGGGCCTGGCGTGCCGAGCCGGAGATGGCACGATTCGCCTGTCCTCGCCCTTCTTCGTCTTGCTGAACGGGGAGCCGCTCCTGCAGCGCGATTGGAAGCGCTGCATTGAAGATGGTGACCTGCTGGCCGTGGTGGCGGTACCGAAGGATGGCGGTGGAGGCTCTAATCCGCTGCAGATTATTGCCATGATCGCGGTAGTCGTGATCTCAATCTATGCGCCATATCTGGCTCCTGCCGCCTGGGGTGTTGGCGCCGGAACAGTAGGTGGCGCAATGATTACCGCCGGCGTCATGATTGCGGGAAGCCTGCTGGTCAACGCGATCCTGCCGCCACCTAAGCCGAATCTCGGCCTGGGGCAGCAAGGGCAGCAGGCTAGTCCCACCTATGGGATCGGGGCGCAGGGCAATTCTGCTCGGCTGCTATCGGCTATCCCGGTGCTGTACGGTCGCCATAAGGTGGTGCCTGACTTCGCGGCGCAGCCCTATACCGAGTACATCGGCAACGAGCAGTATCTGTATCAGTTGTTTGTGGTCACGCAGGGCCAGTGCTTCATTGAAAAGGTTTTGATCGGCGAGTCGAACATCGCAGTTTTTGATGAGGCGCAATACGAGATCATCCCTCCGGGGGCTGCGGTCACCTTGTTTCCCGATAACGTGGAGACCTCTGCGGCCGTGACCGGGTTGGAGCTGAAGGGGCCGAACGAGGCTGGCTCCGGCTTTGTCGGTCCGTTTGTCTCGAACTCGGCGGGCACGGGGATCAACTTCATCGGCATCGACATCTCGCTGCCGAACGGCCTGTTCTATGCCAACAACAGCGGCGGGCTGGATGCGCGCACGATCAGCTTCGATGTGGAGGCGCGGCTGCTGATCAATGGCGCGCCAGCCGGGGACTGGTTTCTGTTGGGCAGCGACACCATCACGATGGCGACGAATACCCCGCAGGTGCGCTCCTATCGCTGGCCGATCCTCGGCGGTGCACGCTGTGATGTCAGGATGCGACGCACCAATAACAAGGACCTGGATTCGCGGGCCGGCAATACGCTCGTCTGGTCTGGCCTGCGCGGCTACAACCCGAGCCAGCGCGTCTATGGAAATGTGACGATGATCGCCACGCGCATCCGGGCGACGAACAACCTGAATGCGCAGACGGCTCGGCAGCTCGGCGTGATTGCGACGCGCATGCTGCCGATCTGGGATGGCACGGCATGGAGTGCGCCTCAGATGACGCAGGACCCGGCGTGGGCGTTGGCTGACATCTTCCGCAATACAGACTATGGGCGCGGTCTGCCAGATTCCAGGCTGGACCTGGAGGGCTTGCGGCAACTGTCATTCATCTGGGGGACCCGCGGCGACACGTTCAATGGGGTGTTCGACAGCTCCGTCACGGTGTGGGAGGCGGCGACCAGCGTGGCCCGCGTGGGGCGTGCCCTGCCGATGTACTACGCCGGCGTGATCGGTGTGGTGCGGGATCAGCCGCAAACGGTGCGTAAGGCGATGTTCTCGCCGCAGAACATCATCAAGGGATCCTGGAGCGCTGACTATGTGTTGCATGACTTCGATTCCCCGGACTACGTGATCGTCGAGTACATCGATGACATCACCTGGAAGGCCGCGGAGGTAGATTGTGCGTTGACCGGGAGCGCTAAGCTGAAGCCGGAGCGGGTAAAACTGTTCGGTTGCACCAACCGCAGCCATGCGTGGCGGGAGGGCATGTACATGGCGGCCAGTCACCGGGATCGTCGTCGCTTCATCACGTTCTCGACCGAGCTGGACGGGCATATTCCGCAGTATGGGGACCTGGTGGCCGTAAGTCACGACGTGCCGGCCTGGGGCTTTTCCGGGGTGGTGTTGGGCTATGACCACTTGAGCGGTGTGCTTAGCCTGTCCGAGTCGATGGTCATCGAGGCCGGCGCGACCTATCAGATTGCGCTGCGTCGGCGCGACGGCTCGATGGATGGGCCATACACCGTGACGGAAGGAAGTGTGGGTACTGAGGTGGTGCTGCAGGGGCTGACGCAGTCGCAGCGGGATGCAATCTATATCTCGGACGGCACGAGCGAGGAGCCCACCATTTTCGCCTTCGGGCCGGTGGATCGGGTCGCGCTGGATTGCCTGGTGACCGCCGTATCCCCGAAGAACGATCTGGAGGTGGAGATCACGGTGGTGAACGCGGYCGACAGCGTGCATACGGCAGAGCAGGGGGGCGCTGTTCCCCCGCCGCCGAATCCGTCGCTGCTGCCTGGCAACAATACCGCACCCGTGATCCAGGCGGTCAGTGTGCGCACGGTGTGGTCTGGCACGGTTTCCATTACCGCCACGGCCGCCCGCAACGCGCAGCGTTATGAGTTCCAGGTAAGTCGCGACGGCGGGGCATCCTGGGTCTTTCTGGGCGATGCCGCGGTCCCTCAGCTCACGGCGCAGGTCTCGCCGGGTGCGGTGAAGGTCCGTGTGCGTGCCATCGGGTCGGCAGCACCAGGGCCGTGGTCGGTGTGGTCTGGGACCATCACCGACCTGAACTATGTGCCCGGCTCGCCGACCATGGTGCTGCGCACGCCGTTCATTGGGCGATCGGTGCAGGTGGATATCGCCGCGCAGTCCTACGTGGCGTACCACGAGATCGAGGTCTGGACCGGCGGGGTCAAGCGCCGGCAGTTTTCTATCCCGGGCTTCAGTTTTGACTGGAGCTATGAGGACTCTGCCAATTGGGGGGCGATCTCTCCATCGATCACATTCATCGCACGCGCCGTGAACAGCGATAACCAGGCCTCGCTGGACACGTCGTTCGTGGCGAATAATCCAGCGCCGCCGTCGGTCGGCTACACGTATGCGCAGGTGGGAGATCCAGCAGCACCGCAAATCTCGATCACGCCATCGAGCGATACGGACCTGGCGCAAGCCGAGCTGCGGGAGGGGTCGATTGACGGGGCTTTGGTTTGGTCCGGTGCTTCGCCGGCGACGGTTTGGCTTAACTGGGGGACCACCTACAAGTTGTTCCAGTTGGACATTTGGGGGAATCAGAGCCCTGTACAGACCGTAACCACCCCGCCGATGCCGGTGGATCCGCCGACTGGTTGAATAGACAAACACCGACTCCATAGCCGCCTTTCTGGCGGCTTTTTCATAGGTTGAAAGAGCAAATGTCTACTACGACGCAAGATTACCTGGCCGCCCTAGCACGGATCGGCGCAAACGATTTGGTGTACCGCGCGATCATCCGGGGGCCTGCCACGGGTCCGGATAGCATTGTCATGGTCGACGGCGTTCCTATCAAAACTGTGGCGCGCGTTATCTATGAGGTGCCGAGCGCGCAAGCAGATCGATTGGCGGCAGATGCTTCGGCGGCGGCGGCCGCTGGGAGTGTCTTGTCTGCGGCTGCGCAAGCGGTATTGGCTCAAGTCGCCAAAGCGGGCGCAGAGTCGGCGCGCGATGCATCGTTGATCCAGGGCGGGGTCTACGTGGATGAGCCTTCTGGACGTGCGGCCGTAGGCGACGGAGTTGCCTTCAAGGTGCAAGGTAGCGGAGACATTGCTGCCTTCGAGTTTCGTCGCATCAATGCCGGCGCATCGGCGCTGGTGGCGACCTATCCGAGCAAGGCCGCCGTCGATAAGAAGGCTGCTGCGCAGCTGGGTAAGAACCTGGTGAACCCCGCAGATCCTGATGTTGCAGCAGGGTTCTTCCCGGTTCACACGACCGGCAACCTTGCCGCGAATGCCTCTTACACTACGACCGGATTCGTCCCAGTGGTAGCGGGTCAAGTCTATACCTTGAACGTTAAGCACTACCTGTGCTGGTACAGCGCAAGCAAGGTATTCATCAGCGGCACCAGCGATGCTGATACAAATCGCACCGTGACTGCACCGGCCGGGGCCGCCTATCTGCGTGCGAGCGCCAACACCGCTAATCAGTGGCCGGCGTTTCAGATCGAGACCGGCGCCAGCAGCACACCCTACGAAAGCTATGGGATGTTCCTGCTGCTGTCGGCGCTAAAGGATGGCCTGCTGCCGACCGCCAAGCTGGCGGATGCTGCCGTGACCGCAGCGAAAACTAGCTTTCTGCAACTCGGCAAGAACCTGTTTAGCAAGGACAGGGCAACGATCGGTGTTGTTATCGATCCTGTCTCCGGCGTGTCCTCGCCGAATGCGACGTACGCAGCCAGCGATTTCATCGCAGTAACGCCTGGGACAACCTATAGCGGCAGGGGAGGAACGCAGAACATGCGTTTCACCACCTACTTTGACGCGGCCAAACTGCCAGTGGCTGGCGGATCGACTAATGCGCTCACGAGTTTCACCGTTCCGGCGGGCGCCGCATATGTGCGCCTTACTCTGTGGGCCGCGGATATTGACACCTTCCAGTTCGAGGTTGCGGCAGCGCCTACCGCGTTTGAGCCGTATTCCTACACGCTGAAGTTCAATGCCGGCACGACGCAGATTTACAGCACCATCAAGGATGCTAGCCTGACCACCGCGAAATACGCGCCTGGGTCAGTGACGCCTAGCGTGGTGAATTTCCTGCAGCCTAGCAAAAACCTGTTCAACAAGGCGACCGTCACCACCGGTTACTTCATGGGCAACGGTGGGGCGCTGACTGCCAACGCCACCTACAACGTCAGCGATTACATTGCGGTTGTGCCTGGGACGCAGTACTACGGTTACGGCGCGCCGCAGCAGATGCGCATGTATTGCTTCTTCGATGCCAACCGTAACGTGGTAGCAGGTGGGAGCAACAACGACGCGTCGACGCTGACGCCGCCGGCCGGGGCCGCCTTTGTCCGTATCACTGTCTACGCGGCGGCGCAGGATGCATTCCAATTCGAGGTCGGGTCGGCCGCCACCGGCTATCAAGCATATGGCTATGTGCTGAGGGTTGCGGACGGAACGCCGATCAGCGCCGATGCAAGCGGCAGCAATGCCAGCAAGTGGACCGGTAAGAATTGGGCGTCATTCGGGGATAGCATCACGGGCCAGAATATGTGGCAGCCCACGGTAGTCGCAAAGCTGGGCCTGGTGCATACGAACTATGGTGTGGGCGGGACATTGCTCTCCGGCGCCGCGGGCAGCACCAGCGCGATGTGCCAGGACGCACGCATCAACGCGATCCCTACCACCATCGATCTGCTCACGATCATGYCGGGGACGAACGACTGGGCGCAGAACGTCCCTCTTGGCGCCGTCGATTCTGCCGATCCACTGACGTTCAATGGGGCGTTCAACACGTTCGCAGCGAAGGCGATGGCTCGTTGGCCGGCGAAGCGCATCGTGGTGATGACGACCCCGTATGGGGAGATCTACAACTTCGCCCCGCGTGGCTGGCCGAACGCCTACACCAACACGCAGGGGCTGACCACGCGTGACTATGCGGAAGCGTTGCGCACCCAGGCAAATCGGTGGGGGTTCCCCTGTGCCGACGTGTCGGCGAGGGCGGGATGGAACACCGCAAACATTACCTCCTTCATTAACGACGATGGCGCCTTGCTGCATCCGAATGCGGCGGGTGGTGAGCGCATCGGCTCGGTAACGACTGGCACGCTCCGCAGTATCGAGCCGTCGACATAACCCGACTTTTCAGCGAGTACAGCCACCCATGCGGGTGGCTTTTTTTTGGGGATAGGAGCGTATGGACAAACTGACGTTTCAAAACGCGGCGGGCATCAGCGCGGCACTTGCTGATCGCTGGCACTCACCGGTTACTGCCGCGCTCTTCGAGTTCGGCATCGTGGCGCCTCAGCGCGTTGCGGCATGGGTCGCGCAGGTCGGTACCGAGTCGGCTGGCTTCACCCGCCTGCAGGAATCGTTCGACTACAAGCCGCAGGGGTTGGTCGATACGTTCGACAAGCGCATGCCGGCAGCACTGGCCAGCACGCTGGGGCGCCAGCCAGGTGAACGCATGGTGCCAATGGACCGCCAGGCGCGCATCGCGTCGATCGTCTACGCCGGACGCTACGGAAACGGCGATGCGGCCACAGGCGACGGCTGGAGGTATTCAGGGCATGGACTCAAGCAGATCACCTTTCGGGACAATCACCGCGACTGTGGCCACGCGCTCGGCGTCGACCTGGTGGCGCATCCCGAGCTGCTGGCCACCGATGACACATTGGCAGCGCGCTCGGCCGCGTGGTTCTGGTACGCCAAGGGCTGCAACGTGCTGGCCGACCGCGGCGACTTCGAGCAGCTCACGCGCCGGATCAACGGTGGCATCAACGGCCTGGAGGATCGCCGCCGGCGCTGGCTGCTCGCACAACAGTTCATTCACGCATAACAAGCCGAGGAACGGGTCACATGCAAGAACACGAAAAATCGTTCTACATCCTATTGCTGATGGGCGCCCTGGTTGGGGTCGGCAAGCTGCTGGTCAGCAACGATCCCATCACGCCGCGGGTCATCCTGGGGCGCGCGCTGCTCGGTGCCGCCACCTCGATGGTGGCGGGCGTGGGATTGGCCCAGTTCCCGGACCTGCCGCCGATGGCGCTGTATGGCATCGGCTGCGCGCTGGGGATCGTCGGTAGCCAGTACCTGGAGCTGTGGCTCAAGCGGTGGATGAACAAACAGGGGGGCGGCCGTGGGAAGAGTGCTTGAAGCGGTGCTGGGCGCATTCTCCGGCTGGGAGGGGTACGTCCTGGTGCTGGGCATCGGAGTGGCGCTCGGCGGTGCAATCGCCGGGCCGGGTGCCTGGCACTGGCAGGCTAATCGCTACGAACGCCAGCTCGCCGAGCGCGGGCGCGAGCTGGCCGAGCTGCGCGAGGGGCAGGTTAGAGAGGTGGCCGCGGCGGTTGACGCCGCGCGCCAAGACTATCAAGGCAAAGTCGAACGGCAAACGGAGATCACCAATGACGCAACGAAAGTGGCCGAGTCGGCCAGGAATGATGCTCGCGCCGCTGGCGCTGTGGCTGAGCAGCTGCGCCAGCGCGTTGCCCAGCTCGGTGCCGCGGCCCATGCCGCAGGCGGTGCCGCCGCTGTCGGCGCAGGCCAGGCAGCCGGTGATCCCCTCGATGTGCTTGCCGACGTGCTCGGCCGCGCTGACAAGCGAGCGGGAGAGTTGGCTGCATACGCTGACGCCGCCCGGATCGCCGGCCAAGCCTGCGAACGCACCTACGACTCCCTAACGAAGAAGTGACATGACACCGCGATCACAAAAGGCAGTTCTTCGGGTCTTTGATCGTCGCTAGCGTCTTGTCAATCATCACGCGGTCGGCTGTGTAGTACGCGTAGCCGCGTACTTGAGTCTTTCCGTCAGGGAGTCCATCGAAGTCGATAGCGTAGAGCACGCTTGCGGTCGTCATGCCCATGCCGGTCCCTTGTATCGTCAGTCGACCCAGTCCAGTCGGATCGTGGTCCGCGCTGGCATGGGGGCGGCAGTTACGGTGATAGTCGAATAGCGCGGTACGCACCTGGGCTATGGTCATCGGCAACACCGTCGCGCCGTAGGCATGTTCCGGAGTGCGCAAATCGCTAGCGGTGAGATTCTGGGTGGCGGCGCAGCCGGTCAGCAGCGCGGCGGCCGCCGCACACAGCAAAGTTAGCGTTCTCATTGTTATTCCCCGGTTTTTGTCTGTGGAATTCTACATCTGCCGACAGACGCCGCCCGGAAGGGGCTCGGCCGAATCGCCTCGCGGGGTGTTGGAAATTGCGCTGGATTGCTTGTTGGCGGACACCTAGCCATGGCTGCGAAACGGGGTCGAAGAAACCTTAACCTTGTCCGCTAAGCTGCCTTTCCCACTCATCGTCAGCATTCTCTTGAACGTTGCCGCAGCGAGTGGCGACGAGTGGGACGGACCAAGTATTATGCTCGACACGATATTTTCAAGACTTTGTCCGCTTGCCATGAATCCATTACTGTCTTTTAATTTTAGCTTCAATTTCGGATGGATCCCTGCCTCGCTAATGTGATAAGAGAAAAAAGGTTCCATTGTTTTCTCTGTATCTCGCTCGCGCATATATACGAGCCGGTACTCATCTTCTTCAATAAACCCAGAGTGTTTCGTAAAAATTGCAGCCTGTTTCAGTCTCTCGTACAGATAGTGTGTCGCGATGTATAAGTGATCATCGTGTATTGGGTTGCTCTTCAGAAGTTGGGCGAACTCATCTAGTTTCGAGACTATCCAGTCGTGACGCTGTTCTGAAGAAGCGTAGTTCACATTCGCCAGCATTAGCGGCGACTTGGGGTTGAGGTTCAATCTGCTGGTATCAATCACCATCGCCGCACCCAATCCATTGCCGCCGTAGCCCCGCCACATAGACAATTTCCCGTCGTCGCTATCGTGCTTTGACAAGCAAAATATATAGACATCGTTCACATGTTCCTGCTCGAACCTCGTGTGGTGTGACATGAACGTGCGGTACAAAATAGCTTGGCGATGAGCCGATCCGCATGCTTCTGTAATGCCACGGTGGGAGAAGAAAGCGTTAAGTGAAAGACTCAATCCAACTCGAAGTTCCTCATGGTCATTCATGAAATACGGGTGGGACATCCATATCTCATCGTGGCGCAGGATGCTCTCTATTACGCTCAACGCAGTGTAATGAGCGAGGACTGGTCGTTGATTGGGGAAATTTCGCGTGGAGCGTATGTCATCCCATAGTGGGTCAAAAATCCGATTCGTGGCTTCAGTCATGTTATGGCTTTGTGGGCAGTTGTTTATGCGCTTGTTTTTTCTGTAGTTGTTCGTTTGGTTTCGCGTGGCGCCGGCGCGGCGTCCATCAACTCGGGTGGGTAGGGCCGCAAGAAGCTGCGCGCCCGCTCTGGATCCCGGCAGGTCAGCCAGTCATCCCATTCAGCCCGCGGCACGATGACGATCATGCGCTTTTCCTTGCCCGGGGCATGGAAGCGGTTCATCAGCGGGTGCTTGTCCGAGTTGATAGTCAGCATGGTGAAGCTGAACACCTCGGCGCCAGGTTCGCCCGGCCAAGCGCGCCACAGACCCGCGATCGCAAACTCCGGCTCATCCTTCAGCCAGATCCGCCAGCGAACGGACTTGGGTCCGCTCTCGTAGTTGGGTTCATAGAACGCGCTGGCCGGCACTAGGCAGAGCTGCCCCTTCTTCCACGGACCGGAAAACGACCGCTTCTCGCCAACCGTCTCCGATCGCGCATTGGTGGTATCGAACTTGGCCACGCCTGGCGGGATCCGGGTCTTCGGCACCATGCCAAACGTGCCTACCAGCGCCTGGTGCTCGCCGTTTCCGGCGGCCACGACGATTGGCGCGGCATAATCCGGCCAGGTCTCTGGCGGGTAGTCGAGAGGCGGCGGCTCGACGCCGAAGACGTCGCGCAGCAGTTTCCGCTGGACCGGGGCGTAGTTTGTGCACATGGGTGACCACCTATGGGCGTTCGCGAGCCACGATTGTGCCACCGCTGCGCGCCTCATCTAGTGCTGCAGCCCACACTGCCTCTGCCACACCGCGCCAGCCGTAGTGCGTACCGGCCGCCTGTACCGCCGTGGATCGCCAGATCCTCTCGAATGCCTCCGGGTCGAAGTCCGCGCCAGTCAGAAGCATGGTTGCGGATGGGGTGCTCGCCAGCAGCACACTCAATTCGTGGCGCGCCTCGCCCAGCTCGATGCCTTCTGGATCTCCCCCTGCATCAATGCGAGCGAGCGCGGTGAGCAGGCGCTGCGCGACCTGGCGGACGGTGGGCTTCTGCCCTGTCGGCTCTTCGGGCATCTGGCACCCGGCGGCGGATTTCTTGTTACCCATGATCGGTGTACTCGGTTAACACTGTATAAATATACAGTGTTAACGGGCAGCCGCGCCACGGTCAGGCCGTCTTCAGAGGGAAGTGGAGTAGCTTGCCCTTTTCTGCCACGTCAGCGGGATCCAGGTTGGTGTACCGCTTCAGGTTCCGCCAATCTTTGTGCCCCGTAACGGCTGCGACTTCGGGGATGTCCCAGCCGGCCTCGAATAGCTTGCTCGTCGCTTCGTGGCGCAGATCGTGCAGGTGCAGATCGACTATCTTCTTGGCGTCGCACGCCCACTTGAAGTATTTGCTGGCCGTGCCTGGCTCATGGGGAAAAATCCGGTCATCGGGGGTGTTCCGAGGCTGGCGCTGGATGATCTCAAGGGCATCTCCGATGAGCGGTACCAGCTCGTCGTTGCCTTGCTTCTGGCGGGGGTCCTTCCGGTCACGTACCAGGACAAGGCGGCGGGCTTCGTCCAGGTCGCTCCAGGTGATGCGGAAGATCTCGCCCCGGCGGAAGGCTGATTGCATCAAGACGCGGATGATGGCCTCCATCGGCAACTTGTGCTCGGGATGCTCGCGGAACCAAGCGAAGATTTTCTCTAGCTCAGCGGGGGAGGGTCGGCGCTCACGCTTGCCCCCTGGCCCGACCAGCTTGAGGTGGTTTAGGGCGGGCCAGGCATTTTTCACGACATCGGGCAGGGCGAGGTCCTGGATACTGCTCATATGGCGCATGACCGTGCCCAGCTTGGAGATGTCCATGCTGATGGTGTACGGGCCTGCGCCGGCGGCTTTCCGATCCTGGGCGAACTTGAGGATGTCCTGAGTAGAGAGGCGGTGCACCAGGTGGTCCGCAAAAGCCAGTTTGAGCTTGCGGAGCATGTACTCCTCGTTGGACTTCAGCGCAACGGCGCGGCCCGACTTTTCGCGCGCTTTTCGATAGTCCTCGATGAGGGTGCCGACCGTGAGGCTGGCGACAGCGCGTGGCGTCTCAATGTCCACTTCTGAATTTTTTGCCCACGCCTGCGCTTCCGCTTTGGTGCGAAAGGTTTTTGATATACTCCGGCCCTGCTTCCGGATCTGAGCGCGCCAGCGCTCCCCGATCTTGAGGATCGATGCCATGCGGTCTCCTGTAGCAAATCTGTAGCACGCGCTGCGTGAAATGTGATGATACAGGATGACGCAAAGTGATAAGTTTGGCTTCGACCAATCGCCCGGAAACCCAGGCAGGATAAGGCAAAAGCCAGTCCTGACTAGGGTTTCCAGCTACTGGACAGAACCTATCCTCTCGCCGTAGTTCAATGGATAGAACACGCGCCTCCTAAGCGTGAAATGCAGGTTCGATTCCTGCCGGCGGGACCACCCCACGGTCTTAGCGATCCATCAAAGTTCCCCCCAGTTGAAGTGCAGTGGCTTGCCGCCGCACCGTGCAAGTCTCAATGCGTCCCCATCTTCGAAAACAGCTGAATCACCGCCACCCCCGCAATAATCAGCCCGATCCCCACCCAGGCCGCCAGATCCGGCACTTGCCGATACAGCACGCTGGCAATCAGCGTCACGAGCACGATCCCCGCGCCGCACCAGATCGCGTAGGCGATGCCCACGGGCACGGTCTTCATGACCTGCATCAGCAGGAAGAAGGCGCTGACATAGCCGGCCACGACCAGCACGCTTGGCCACAGGCGCGTGAAATTCTCGGCGGCCTTGAGGCTGCTGGTGGCAATGACTTCAGCCGCGATGGCGAGGGCCAGTAGTACATAGGCATTCATCGATGGGTCCTTCACATTGGCTGTCGCTGGGGCCACATTTTCCCATAGCTGCCCGGCGGGTCTTGCCGGGTGTACAGTGCAAAGCATGCTCGAGGCCGCTTTGCGGGCTGGCGATCCCTCCTTTCGGGTGGTTGTTCCTTGCCGGGATGCCATCTTCAATCGAGGAAGAGCGCGTTGTTCAGGTGCCGGTAGTCCGGAGTCTCGTTGTGGGGTGGTCGCGGTTGTTCCGACCCGCTGGCAGTCGTGATAAAGCCAGCGGCGGGTGAGTCAGGTTTGCAGGGGGAGCGTCATGGAAGGCGAGGGTGGGGTTCAGACCGTGTGGCCGCAGGTGGATGGCCAGACGATGGGTCAGGGGCTCTGGCAGAACACGATTGCCGCAGCGGATGTGGCACTGGAAGAGGCGTCGCGCATCCAGCGAGGCGTGCAGCACAACCTGAAGCTCCAGCAGGAAGTGAGAGCGCTGCGCGAGGAGTTGCGCAAGGCGCACGGCGAGCTGGATCGCTACCGTGGCATGCATGCGCGCGTGGTGGTCGGCATGCGGCAGCTGGAGGAGGATAACGCTGGCGAGATTAGCCGCCTGCGCGCCGATAGCGAAATGCTGATGGTGCGCCACCGGGTCTACAAGCTGCTCTCCGAGCACTATGCGCTCACCGCGCTGCGCTTCGATCCAGCCACGTTTGCCGAGCACCGCGACCGGGTGCTGCAGCACATCCTGTTCCAGCGGCGCAAGGGCACACCGGTTTCCGGGATCGGCGCCACGGACATCGCTTTCCTGCTGCTGTAAGCACTCGCGCTTATCCGGCCTTGGCGGCAGTGCGCGGCCGCAAGACGATCAGCGCCAGCATGCCGCCCACCACGCCCCAGAAGGCGGATCCCACGCCGGCCAGCGTCATGCCTGAGGCGGTGATCATGAACGTCAGCAGGGCGGATTCGCGCTCAGCCGGCGTTTGCATGGCGGTGGTCAGGCCGCTGGCGATCGAGCCGAGCAAGGCAAACGCGGCCACCGCCACGACCAGCGCTTTGGGGAACGCCGCGAACAATGCGGCGATGCTGGCTGCCAGCGCCCCCGCAACCAGATAGCCGATGCCGCAAACCACCGCCGCCGTATAGCGCCGGTTGCGGTCGGGATCGGCTTGCGTGCCGGTGCAGATGGCCGCGGTAATGGCTGCCAGGTTGATGCCGTGTGAGCCGAACGGGGCGAGCAGGGCGGAGGCGATGCCGGTGACAGTGATCAGCGGCGAAGCCTGGACGTGATAGCCGTCGGCGCGCAGCACCGCCAGCCCGGGAATATTCTGCGACGCCAGCGCCACGATGAACAACGGTACCGCGATGCTGACGAAGGCCTGCAGCGAGAACGCCGGCGTGGTCCACACCGGCCTGGCCAGCGCGAAATGGAACGATTCGAAATGCAGCTGACCAAGCGCGCCGGCCAGCGCCACGCCCGCCAGCAGCACGCCCGGCACCGCGTAGCGCGGCCAGAAGCGCTTGCCCAGCAGGTACAGCGCGAACATCACCAGCAGCAACAGGGTCTGGTGCTGGGCTTGCACGAACACGTCGACGCTGATGCGGAACAGGATCCCGGCCAGCAGCGCCGAGGCAATGCTGGCCGGCAGCGCGCGCATCAGTTTGTCGAACCAGCCGGTCATGCCGGCGGCGGTCATCAGCACCGCTGCCATGACGAAGGCGCCGATGGCCTGCGCGTAGGGCACGCCGGGCAGGCTGGCGATCAGCAGGGCGGCGCCGGGGGTGGACCAGGCAACGACGATAGGCGCCCGCGTCAGCAGGGACAGCCCGATGGTGGTCACGCCCATGCCGATGGACAGCGCCCAGATCCACGAGGCGACTTGCGCGTCCGACAAATGGGCGGCCTGGCCGGCCTGGATCATCAGCACCAGCGAACTGGTGTAGCCCGTCAGCATGGCGATCAGCCCGGCGACCAGGGCGGAGACGGAGAGATCGGTCAGCTTCGGGGGCGTGGTGGACATGGGGCGGGACATGGGGCGGCACCCGACGCAACGCGTGCGGAAAAAGCGGATGGGCCGCCATCTTCGCACGAGTTGCGCCGTGCCGGACGCGGCTCTCAGTCAGCGACCTTGTCGCTAGGGAACTTGAAGGAATCGCGCAGCAGGTAGCTCATCGGGATGTCGAGGTTGACCCCTTGCGGCGGGATCGGCGACTGGAACCATTTCTTGTAGAGCTTCTGGGTATCGAGCGAATAGATGGCGGCGATCAGGGTCTTGTCCACCAGCCGCTTGAACTCGGCGTCCTGTTTCGACAGCATGATGGCGTAGGGCTCGATCGTCAGCATCTCGTCGGTGACGGTGTAGCGGGCCGGGTCGCGCGCATTGGCGCGCAGGCCGTAGAGCAGCACGTCGTCCATCACGAAGGCGTCGGCCTTGCCTTGCTCGACCATGGTGAAGGCTTCGGCGTGGTCCTTGGCTTCCACCACGTGGATCTGCATGGCGCCGGAACCGTTGATCTGGCGYACCACCGCGAGCGACGTGGTGCCCACCGTGGAGACGACCGTCTTGCCGCGCAGGTCGCCCAGCTTGCGGATGCYGGAGTCGGTCTTGAYGAGCATGCGGCTGCCGGCGATGTAGTGCGGAATGGTGAAGGCAACCTGCGCGCGCCGCTCGCGGTTGTTGGTGGTGGAGCCGCATTCGAGATCGGCCTTGCCGTCGACGATGGCGGCGATGCGGCTGGCCGGCGTGACAGGAACGAATTCCACTTTGAGGCCTGGGAGCCGGAGCGCGCCGCGCAGGGCGTCGGCCACTCGCAGGCACAGGTCGATGGCATAGCCGTAAGGCTTGCCGTCGGCCACGAAGGAGAACGGCACCGAGCTTTCGCGGTGGGCGATACGCAGCACGCCGGTCTGTTCGATGCGCTGCAGCACCGGCGTGCCGCCGGACTGCGCGGCGGCGGGCATGGCGCCGATGCCGAGTGAAAGCGAAAGCAGGGTCGATAGCAGAAGTAGCGGCGGCAAGCGCTGCGCACGCGGATGGATCATGGAATTCCCCGTACAAAGAAAAAGGCATCAAGCGGAATTGGCGTTGGGTCGCCTCTCACCGGTTCGGACCGGTTCTTGTATTGCTGCCGTTGTGCTGCGGCTTGCGGGCCGCCGGCCATTGTTCCATGGGGGAAAGCAGCCCGGCAATCGTCACCGCGTGGGGGTGTTGCGCAGCGCGCAACAGGTGCGTGGCAGACGCATCGCAGACGCATAAGAGGCGCGCCGCAGGGAGCGTTGACGGGACTTTCCCTTACGGACTTGTACGACTAGAGCCAGCCCGGGGCGCTTGCTATGCTCCTTTCCGTGCCTTGCGAGCAGGGCACCGAGGAGAGACTCTTGGGCCCGCGTGAGCGCGGGCCCTTCTTTTTTTGTGGCGGCCGCAGGCCATGGGTTCGCGCCGCCTCCGGCGAGGGTGGGCGCCGGTGGTCTACAATGCCGGCTACCTGGCACCCCGCCGCCCGGTTGCTGTCCGACGCCGGCGCGCGGCCGCGGGATCAAGCCGCTTGAGCTACCTCCTCGAGCTGCCTCCTTGATCAGCCTCCTTTTTGCTGTCTCCTTTCGTATTGCTCCCATGGCCCTGTTTTCGATTTCCGACGCCCAGCTTGCCTTCGGGCATGTGGCCTTGCTCGACCATGCCGACTTCTCGCTGGAAGCCGGCGAGCGCGTCGGCCTGATTGGCCGCAACGGCACCGGCAAGTCGTCGCTGCTCAAGATCGTGGCCGGCTTGTCCGCGCCGGACGATGGCCTGATCGCGCGCCAGAGCGGCGTGACCTCGGCTTATGTGCCGCAAGAGCCGCAGTTCGAGGCGGGTGTGACCGTGTTCGACGCCGTGTCCCAGGGCCTGGGCAAGATCCACGACCTGCTGGTCGCCTATGAAGCGGCGCTGGCGGGGCTGGACGACAACCACGACGAGGACTCGCTGGCCGAGCTGCACCGGCTGCAATCAGATGTCGACGCCGCCGGTGCCTGGGGCTTGCGCACGCGGGTCGAAACCACGCTGGCGCAGCTCAGCCTGAGCGCCGATGTGCGCGTGGATGCGCTATCTGGCGGCATGCAAAAGCGCGTGGCGCTGGCGCAGGCCCTGGTGGCCGAACCCGACATCCTGCTGCTCGACGAACCGACCAACCACCTCGACGTGGAAGCGATCCGCTGGCTGGAAGACCTGCTGCTGGCCTTCCGCGGCAGCGTGCTGCTGATCACCCATGATCGCGCCTTCCTGGACCGCGTGGCCACCCGCATCATCGAACTCGACCGTGGCCGGCTGATTTCCTTCCCTGGCAACTTCGCCGCCTATCAGGCGCGCAAGGCCGAGCTGCTGGCCGCCGAACAGGTCGAGCAGGCCAAGTTCGACAAGCTGCTGGCGCAGGAAGAAGTCTGGATCCGCAAGGGCGTGGAAGCACGCCGCACGCGTAGCGTGGCGCGTATCCAGCGCCTGGAGACGATGCGAACCGACCGCGCGGCCCGCCGCGACGTGCAGGGCAACGTCAAGCTGGAAGTGTCGCAAGGCGAGCGCTCCGGCAAGATCGTTTCCGAGTTGACGGATGTCAGCAAGGCCTTTGGCAACAAGATGGTGGTGCGCGACTTCACCGGCACCATCATGCGCGGCGACAAGGTCGGTCTGATCGGCGCGAACGGCGCGGGCAAGACCACGCTGCTGCGCCTGATCCTGGGCGAGCTGGCGCCGGACGCCGGTACGGTCAAGAACGGCAGCAACATGCAGGTGGCGTATTTCGACCAGATGCGCACGCAGCTGGACCTGGAGCGCTCGCTGGCCGATACCATCAGCCCTGGCAGCGACTGGGTCGAGATCAATGGCCAGCGCAAGCACGTCATGAGCTATCTCAGCGATTTCCTGTTCGCGCCGGAACGCGCGCGCTCGCCGGTCAAGTCGCTGTCCGGCGGCGAGCGCAACCGCCTGCTGCTGGCGCGCCTGTTCGCGCGCCCGGCCAATGTGCTGGTGCTGGATGAGCCGACCAACGACCTCGACATCGATACGCTGGAACTGCTTGAAGAACTGCTGCAGGATTACAGCGGCACGGTGTTCCTGGTGTCCCACGACCGGGCCTTCCTGGACAACGTGGTGACCTCCACCATCGCCGCCGAAGGCGACGGACGCTGGCGCGAGTACGTGGGCGGCTACTCCGACTGGCAGGTCCAGTCGGCGCGCAGCGCGGCCATGCAGGACGCACGCGGTGGCGAGGGCAAGGCCGCCGCGGAAAGCACGAAGCCGCGCGAAGCCCGTGCGGCCAACCGCCTGGTCAAGCTGTCGTACAAGGAACAGCGCGAGCTGGACACGCTGCCGGAGCGTATCGCTTCGCTGGAAAACGAGCAGAAGGCCGTCGGCGCACAGCTGGCGGACGGCTCGCTGTATGTGAGCGACGCGGGCAAGGCCGCGCAGCTGGCGGCCCGCCACGATGAGATTGACCTGGAACTGCTGGAGGCGCTGGAGCGCTGGGAAGTGCTGGAAGCCAAGACCAAGGCCGAGGCGCAGTAAGGCCGCTACGGCTGTGGCTCCGTGGGGAGCCGCAGCCGTCGTCATCGCCGACGGCTTTGGCGCATCCTCACCCGCACCAGGCGAGCACCATGTTCGTCAGGTCCACCATGAAGGCCGGCCGCAGGTAGGCCATGAAGGCCAGCGCCAGCACCCCGGCCAGCGCCGTGAAGCCTGCTGCCCGAAGCGCGAGGCCGGCGGGGCGTGCCGTGATCATGCGGCGGCCCCTTGTGGCCGCGCGATCGCATGCTCGCGGATCGGCAGGTTGACCAGGGCGGCCACTACGCCCAGCCCGATCGCGATCATCCAGACCGTGTTGTAGGTGCCGGTCCGGTCATACAGGAAGCCACCCAGCCACGCACCCAGGAAGCTGCCGATCTGGTGCGAGAAGAACACCACGCCCGACAGCATCGACAGGTACTGCACGCCAAACACCTGCGCGATGATGCCGTTGGTCAGCGGCACCGTGGACAGCCACAGGAAACCCATCATCGCGGCGAACACCCAGGTGCTGGTGGCCGTGAGCGGCAGCAGCAGGTAGCCGGCAATCACCACGGACCGGGTGATGTAGATCAGCGAAAGCAGGAAGCGCTTGGGCACGCGCTGCCCCAACGCGCCCGCGCTATAGGTTCCGAACACATTGAACAGCCCGATCAGCGCCAGCGCCACGGTCGCGATCTTCGGGTCGGTCAGGCCCCGGTCCTTGAGGTAGGGCGCCAGATGCACGCCGATGAACACCACCTGGAAGCCRCAGACGAAGTAACCCAGCGTGAGCAACTGGAAGTTGCGGTTGCCGAACGCTTCGCGCACGGCCTGGCCAATGGTTTGCTGGAAGCCGGGCGCATGCGTCGCGCCTTGCGGCTCGCGCAGGCTGAAGGCCAGCGGCAGCATCAGGCAGGCCAGCACCGCCAGGATGAACAACGCGTTCTGCCAGCCGGCAGTCGAGATCAGCGTCTGCTCCACCGGGATCATCAGGAACTGCCCGAACGAGCCCGCGGCCGCCGCGATGCCCATGGCCCACACGCGCTTCTCGGGGCTGGCCACGCGGCCAATCACACCGTACACCACGCTGTAGGTGGTGCCGGACTGCGCAATGCCGATCAGGATGCCGGCGCCCGAGGCGAAGGCGGTGCCGGAGGTGGCCATGGCCATCACGACCAGGCCCGCCACGTACAGCGCAATGCCGACCAGCATGATGCGGAAGCCGCCGAACTTGTCGGCCAGCGCGCCCGTAAACGGCTGGGTCACGCCCCACATCAGGTTTTGCAGCGCCAGCGCGAAGGCAAAGGTCTCGCGGCTCCAGCCGTGTGTCTGCGTGATCGGCAGGTTGAACAGGCCGAAGCCGTGCCGGATACCCATCGACAAGGTGACGAGCAGGCCACCGCAAATCAATACAGTTGTGAGGGAGAGTGGTTTTCTTGGCGTGTGTTGAATCGTGTTCTGCATGGCGTCCTGCATCCTGGCTCGGTGTGCGTAGTGCTGTTTTAGTTTTGTCGGCGCGGTCCGGAACCGCCTTGGCCACGCCGGTGCGAGCGAGTGTACTCCGCATCGCGGGAGGACGTCGGGCGTCACTCCGGTGCCGCCCGCGACACCGGATGTGCCGAATTGCGCACGGCAATTGCTGGTGACGATTGGCATCAAGACGGCTACCCGCTTCCATTACAATGCAGGCTGCCCGGCCCCCCTGGCAGGCGTGCGGCAACCGCGCCCCCGCCAAGGCTGGCCGAGAATCCCACTAAGCAAGCGACTCCATGGCGAGCAAAATCAGTCAGTACAGCGAATCCTCCATCCGGGTCCTGAAGGGCCTGGAGCCGGTCAAGCAACGACCCGGCATGTACACCCGTACCGACAATCCCCTGCACATCGTGCAGGAGGTGATCGACAATGCCTCCGACGAGGCCCTGGGCGGCCACGGTTCCGAGATCATGGTCACCCTGCACCGCGACGGCAGCATCAGCGTCGAGGACGATGGCCGCGGCATCCCGGTCGGCATCCATCCCGAAGAGCAGGTCCCGGTGGTGGAAATCGTGTTCACGCGCCTGCACGCGGGCGGCAAGTTCGACAAGGGCAAGGGCGGTGCCTATGCCTTCTCGGGCGGCCTGCACGGTGTGGGTGTCTCCGTCACCAACGCGCTGTCGACCCGTCTCGACGTAACCGTATGGCGTGACGCCAACTGCTCCACGCTGACCTTCTCCGGCGGCGACGTCACCGTGCCGCTGGCCACGCGCAAGCTCGAACGCGGCGAGAAGAAGAGCGGCACGCGGGTGCAGGTCTGGCCCGATGCGAAGTATTTCGATTCGGCCGCGATCCCGATGGCCGAGCTGCAGCGGCTGCTGCGCAGCAAGGCGGTGCTGCTGCCGGGCGTCAAGGTCACGCTGCTGCAAGAGAAAAACGGCGAGCGCCAGACCTGGCAGTACGAGCAGGGCCTCAAAGGCTACCTGGTGGAAGCGCTGGCGCAGGGCAGTGGCGCCGAGCTGGTGGTGCCGATGTTCGAAGGCGAGCACTTCGCCGACCCGGACGCCAACCCGGCGGAAGATGGCTTCGCCGAGGGCGAGGGCGCTTCCTGGGTGGTGGCTTGGACCGAAGATGGCGCGCCGGTGCGCGAGTCCTACGTCAACCTGATCCCCACCCCGGCTGGCGGCACGCACGAGTCCGGCCTGCGCGAAGGCCTGTTCCAGGCGGTCAAGAGCTTTATCGAGATGCACGCGCTGCAGCCCAAGGGCGTGAAGCTGATGAGCGAAGACGTGTTCGCCCGCGCCTCGTTCGTGCTGTCCGCCAAGGTGCTGGACCCGCAGTTCCAGGGCCAGATCAAGGAGCGCCTGAACAGCCGCGACGCGGTCAAGCTGGTGTCCACCTTCAGCCGCCCCGCTCTGGAGCTGTGGCTCAACCATCACGTCGAGTACGGCAAGAAGCTCGCCGAGCTGGTGATCCGCCAGGCGCAGGCGCGCACGCGCGCGGCGCAAAAGGTGGAAAAAAAGAAGGGCTCCGGCGTGGCCGTGCTGCCCGGCAAGCTGACCGACTGCGAATCCACCGACGTCACCCGCAACGAGCTCTTCCTGGTCGAGGGCGACTCCGCCGGCGGCTCGGCCAAGATGGGGCGCGACAAGGAATTCCAGGCCATCCTGCCGCTGCGCGGCAAGGTGCTCAACACCTGGGAGACCGAGCGCGACCGCCTGTTCGCCAATAACGAGGTGCACGACATCGCGGTGGCAATCGGCGTGGACCCGCACGGCCCCAACGATGAGCCCGACCTGTCCAACCTGCGCTACGGAAAGATCTGTATCTTGTCCGACGCTGACGTGGACGGTGCGCACATCCAGGTGCTATTACTGACCTTGTTCTTCAAGCATTTCCCCAGGCTGATCGACAACGGCAACGTGTGCGTGGCCCGCCCGCCGCTTTTCCGGGTGGATGCGCCGGCACGCGGCAAGAAGCCGGCCCAGAAGCTCTATGCGCTGGACGACGGCGAGCTGGTGGCCATCCAGGACAAGCTGATGAAGGATGGCATCAAGGACGGCGGCTGGCAGATCTCGCGCTTCAAGGGCCTGGGCGAGATGAACGCCGAGCAGCTGTGGGAAACCACCATGAATCCCGACACGCGTCGCCTGTTGCCGGTGGCGCTTGGCCATTTCGACCTGCCGCAGACCGTGGGCGTGATGAATATGCTCATGGGCAAGGGCGAGGCCGCGCAGCGGCGCACCTGGCTCGAGGAGCGCGGCAACGAGGTGATCGCCGATATCTAGGCGGCACGAATCGAACCGTTCGATATCCGCATGACGCAAGGAGCCCCAATGGCTAAGACCCGACCTGGCAGCACCCGTGCACGGCAATGGATTGCCGCCGGCATGCTGCTGGCCGGCTTGGCCGGCCTGGGCTTCATGCCAGCGGCCCACGCTGCGCTGTATGGCTATATCGACGACGACGGCGTGGCGCATTTCTCCGACGAGAAGCTGGACGCGCGCTACACGCTGTTCATGAAGAACGGCGGCGAGCTCAAGAGCCCGCTGCCGTACCGTGCCGGAGCCGGTGCAGGCAGCCAGATCGACCTGGAGACGCACAAGCTTTACCGCTATGTCGTCAACCATCCCAATATCGCCACGGTCGAGCCCATGATCCGCCAGATCGCGGCGGCGCAGAATGTCGACCCGGCGCTGGTCAAGGCGGTGATGGCGGTGGAGTCCGGCTTCAACGCAGGCGCGGTCTCGCCCAAGGGCGCGATCGGGCTGATGCAGGTGATTCCCGGCACTGGCGCGCGCTTTGGCGTGAGCGCCGATGCCCAGCGCACGGTCGAGCAGAAACTGGCCGACCCGCGCACCAATATCTCGGCCGGCGTGCGCTACCTGCGCTGGCTGATGGAGCTGTTCCCCAACGACCTCGAGCTGGTGCTGGCCGCGTACAACGCGGGCGAGGGCGCGGTGCAGCGCTACAACAACAAGATTCCGCCTTTCCCCGAGACCCAGCAGTATGTCAGCACGGTGCTGCAGTTCTATCGCTTCTACCGTCCGGGCGGCGCGCCCGCGGGGGTGGGCGGGGCGGGAGTCAACCGCGTCAAGATGGTGATCGGTGGCCGCCGCAACATGCCTTGATCCCATCCCGAACCATACGACGAACCGCATAACGAACAACATGCAACCGGCGCACCGGCCAACGATGCGGTGCGCCGTCTTCTTGCCAATCCATGGAACAACAAGACATTCCGCTTGACCCAGGTTCGCCCGACAACGGAGCGGACTCGCTGACCCTGGCGCACTATGCCGAGCGCGCCTACCTCGACTACGCCATCAGCGTGGTCAAAGGCCGCGCGCTGCCGGAAGTGGCCGATGGCCAGAAGCCGGTGCAGCGCCGCATCCTGTACGCCATGCACGAGATGGGGCTGCGCTCCGACGCCAAGCCGGTCAAGTCGGCGCGCGTGGTGGGCGACGTGCTGGGTAAATTCCACCCGCACGGAGACCAGTCCGCCTATGACGCGCTGGTGCGCCTGGCGCAGGACTTCTCGCTGCGCTATCCGCTGATCGACGGCCAGGGCAACTTCGGCTCGCGCGACGGCGACGGCGCGGCGGCCATGCGCTACACCGAAGCCCGGCTCACGCCGATCGCGCGCCTGCTGCTCGACGAGATCGACCAGGGCACGGTGGACTTCATCCCCAACTACGACGGCTCGATGGAAGAGCCCAGGCTGATGCCGGCGCGCCTGCCTTTTGTGCTGCTCAACGGCGCATCGGGCATTGCCGTGGGCATGGCCACCGAGGTGCCGCCGCACAACCTGCGCGAAGTGGCGGCAGCCACCGTGGCGATGATCCGCAACCCCAACATCACGCTGGCCGAGCTGCTGGCGCTGATGCCGGGTCCGGACTATCCGGGCGGCGGCCAGATCATCTCGCCGGCGGCCGACATTGCGCAGATCTACGAGAACGGCCGCGGCAGCCTGAAGGTGCGCGCGCGCTGGATCATCGAGGACATGGCGCGCGGCCAGTGGCAACTGGTGGTGACCGAGCTGCCGCCGAGCACCTCGTCGCAGAAGGTGCTCGAAGAGATCGAGGAAATCACCAACCCGAAGGTCCGCGCGGGCAAGAAGTCGCTGACGCCAGAGCAGTTGCAGCTCAAGCAAGGCATGCTGGCGGTGCTCGACGCGGTGCGCGACGAATCCGGCAAGAACGCGCCGGTGCGGCTGGTGTTCGAGCCCAAGAGCAAGAACATCGAGCAGCAGGAATTCATCCAGACGCTGCTGGCGCACACCAGCCTGGAGTCCGGCGCCTCGATCAACCTGGTGATGATCGGCACCGATGGCCGCCCCCGCCAGAAGGGCCTGGCCGACATCCTGCGCGAGTGGATCGCCTTCCGCTTCGCCACCGTCACCCGCCGCACGCGCCATCGCCTGGGCAAGGTCGAAGACCGCATCCACATTCTCGAAGGCCGGATGCTGGTGCTGCTCAATATCGACGAGGTGATCCGCATCATCCGCGAGAGCGATGAGCCCAAGCCGGCGCTGATGCAGGCCTTCGGCCTGTCGGACCGCCAGGCCGAGGACATCCTTGAAATCCGCCTGCGCCAGTTGGCCAGGCTGGAAGCGCTGCGCATCGAGCAGGAGTTGAAGAGCCTGCGCGACGAGCAGGCCGAGCTGGATGTGCTGCTCAAGTCCGAGACCATGATGCGCCGGCGCATCATCAAGGAGATCGAGACCGACGCCAAGCAATACAGCCCGGAAGACAAGGATCCGCGCCGCACGCTGATCCAGGAAGAGCGTCGCGCCAACGCCGAGGTGCGCGTGGTCGACGAGCCCGTCACCGTGGTGGTCTCCCAGAAGGGCTGGGTGCGCACGCGCCAGGGCCACGGCCATGACGCGCAGCAGTTCACCTTCAAGGCGGGCGACGCGCTGTATGGCACCTTCGAGTGCCGCAGCGTGGACGTGATGCTGGTGTTCGGCACCAATGGCCGCGCCTACACGGTGCCGGTGGCCGGCTTGCCGGGCGGGCGCGGCGACGGCGTGCCCGTGACCACGCTGATCGAGCTGCAGCCCGGCAGCCAGATCGCCCACACCTTTGCCGGCGGCGTCGACCAGCGCTTGCTGATCGCCACGCGCGGCGGCAATGGCTTCCAGACCAAGGTCGGCGACATGGTCAGCCGGCAGAAGGGCGGTCGCGCCTACCTGACGCTGGACGAGGGCGATGCGCCGCTGTTGCCCGCGCCGATCGGCGAGGATGCCACGCACGTGGCCTGCCTGTCGGCCAACGGCCGCATGCTGCTGGTTGCGCTCGACGAGATCAAGTCGCTCTCGGCCGGTGGCCGCGGCGTGATCCTGATGGAGCTGGAACCCAAGGAGACGCTGCAGCAGGCGATTGCCGTCGGCGCCCCGGGGCTGGTGGTGTCCGGTGCCGGACGCGGCGGCAAGCCGAGCTCGCAGAAGCTCTACGGCCAGCTGCTGCTGCCTTACGTGGGCAAGCGCGCCCGCAAGGGCCGCGCGCTGGATCTCAAGCTCAAGGAGCCGAGCATCGAGCCGGTACGGATCGTGCCTCCGGCGAGCGGCAACTAAGCCGCGCCAACCCGAACTGGCCCTGCGCGACAATGCGCGGGGCCTTTTTTCTTTCCCGGCATGCCGGACCGCCCCGGCGGCCATGCCTCTCCCGTTACAAGCGATGCCAGTTACTCCCTCTCCCGCCGGCGACGATCTGATGGTAGCGCTAGCACCCCCACCCACGCCGCGGCGCCTGTTTATCGAATTCGCCCGCATGGGGCTGTCCGGCTTCGGCGGCGTGCTGCCCTTCGTGCGGCGCGCCGTGGTCGAGCGCAACCGCTGGCTGGGCGACCGCGATTTTGTCGAACTGCTCAGCCTCGGGCAGGTGCTGCCCGGCCCCAACGTGATCAACCTCGCGCTGATGCTGGGCTTGCGCTTTGCCGGGCTTCGCGGCGCGCTGGCGGCCTTTGCGGGGCTGGTGATGGTGCCGATGGTGGGCGTGCTGGCGCTGATGCTGCTGTACGAGCACTACCGCGACGTGGCGGCGGTGCAGCGCATGCTCACGGGCATGACGGCGGTGTCGGCGGGCCTGGTGCTGTCGACTGGCTTCAAGCTGGCGCAGAGCCAGCCGCGCACCGCGCGCGGGTTGATGATCGGCGGCGCGGCGTTTGCCGGCATCGGGCTGTTGCGCTGGCCGCTGGTGCCGGTGATGGCGGTGCTGGTGCCGATGGGGCTGGTGCTGGAGTGGCGCAGCGAGCAGCTTGCGCGGCGCGCGCAGGCGCCGGCTGCTATCGAGGTGCCGTCCATGCCGCTCATGTCATCCAGCGATGACGGCATCGATCCCGTGCCGCCCATGCGGCCTGTACCCGGGGAGCCGCGGCAATGAGTTCACCGAACGTGCTTTCCAGCCTGCTCACGCATTTCCTGATGCTGTCGTTCCTCGCCATCGGCGGAGCCAGTACCACCATCCCCGACATGCATCGCTTCCTGGTGGAGTCCAACGCCTGGATGAGCGACGCGCAGTTCTCCGCCATGTACGCCATCTCGCAGGCCGCGCCAGGGCCGAACATCCTGTTCGTTGCCTTGTTCGGCTGGCAGGTGGCGGGTCTGGCCGGCGCCATCGTCGGCATGATCGGCATCTGCGGGCCGTCCAGCGTGATCGCGCTCGGCTTCGAGTATTTCGCCGGCCGCTCGCCGCAGGCAAGGTGGCCCGGCCTGATCCGGCGCGGCCTGGCCACGTTGACCATCGGCCTGCTGTTTTCCACCGGCTGGATCCTTGCCGCGAGCGTGGATCACCGCTGGACCGCCGTGGCGGTGACGGTGGTCACTATCGTGCTGATGCTGAAGACGAAGGTGCATCCGCTGGTGCTGGTGGGGTTGGGGGCCGGGGCGGGGGTAATGGGGTTGGTTTGAGGATGTGGTTGTTGGTTGTTGGGGCCAAGAGCCTCCATGCTCGGGTCTTTCGCTGTTTTTTTGAGCGGCGATGGTTTTTGGACCCAAGGGCCGTACGACATCCCCCTGCGGGGGCTGCCGGTCACTTTTCTTTGACCGGCAAAGAAAACTAACGAAAAGAAAGCCGCCCTGCCGGGAGCAGAGCAATCAGGCTCATGTGGGGCAGTGGTTGCGTCGTACGGCCCGGAGTGTTGGTTGGCGTGTCCAACCGGCCCGAAGGACATCGCTATTGCATGACCCAATGGTCACGTCGTAGCGCCCCTCATCGCTTTGCTCGGTGAGCGTTCGACCATCTGCCGTTCGCGGTGCGGAGCGCCACGATCCTGCCTGCTTTGGTGGTTTCGTGGTTTTGTCTCTGGCGGCTGGCACCGGGGTATTTGATGCCCTGCCGTACCGGCGCGGGCGGCACCTTGCTATCGCCCCCTCTGGTTTCGTGGTGGGCACCGTGGCCCGTCCGCGAGGGCCGCGCCCGCATCTCACGGTGCTTGCCCTCCGAGACAAAACCACGAAACCAGCCACACCCGAAACGGCGCAGCACTTCACCCCGCGAACGGCAGATGTGGGAATGGTCACCGCATACGAGGTCAGGGGCCGCACGACGTAACCCATAGGTCATGCAGTTGCGATGTCCTTCGGGCCGGTAGGATTCGCCGGCCAACACTCCGGGCCGTACGACGGAACCACCGAGGCTGAACAGCCTAACTGCTCTGCTCCCGGCAGGGCGGCTTTCTTTTCGTTAGTTTTCTTTGCCGGCCAAAGAAAAGTGACCGGCAGCCCCCGCAGGGGGATGTCGTATGGCCCTTGGGCCCAAAAACCAACGCCGTAAAAAGAAGCAGCGAAAGACCGAGCATGGAGGCTCTTGGCCCCAAAAACCACAACCGCCAACGCCGAGCCCCCAACCAACCCGCTCTACTCCACCCCCACAAACCCCCCAGTCTGATGCGCCCACAACCGCGCATAAAGCCCCCCACGCGCCAGCAACTCCGCATGCGTGCCGCTTTCGGCGATCCGCCCGTCCTCCAGCACCACCAGCCGGTCCATCCGCGCAATGGTGGACAGGCGATGTGCGATGGCGATCACCGTCTTGCCCTGCATCAGCGTCTCCAGGTTCTCCTGGATGGCGGCTTCCACTTCGGAGTCCAGCGCCGAGGTGGCTTCATCCAGGATCAGGATCGGTGCGTTCTTCAGCAGCACCCGTGCCACGGCAATGCGCTGGCGCTGGCCGCCCGACAGCTTCACGCCGCGCTCGCCCACCTGCGCATCCAGCCCCGTAGCCCCATGCGCATCGCGCAAGCGTGGAATGAACTCGCCGGCATGGGCGTCGTTGGCCGCAGTGAGCAGCTCGGCCTCGCTGGCGCCGGGGCGGCCGTAGCGCAGGTTGTCGCGGATCGAGCGGTGCAGCAGCGACGTATCCTGTGTCACCATGCCGATCTGCGCGCGCAGGCTTTCCTGCGTGACGCCGGCGATGTCCTGGCCGTCGATCAGGATGCGTCCTTGCTCCACGTCGTACAGCCGTAGCAGCAGGTTGACCAGCGTCGACTTGCCGGCGCCGGAGGGGCCGACCAGGCCGATCTTCTCGCCCGGGCGCACGATCAGGTCGATGTTCTCGATCACGCCCGAGCCCTTGCCGTAGTGAAAGCCCACGCCTTCGAAGCGCACTTCGCCGCGCGTGACGCGCAGCGCCTGCGCGTTGTCGCGGTCGCCGACCGTGCGCGGCACGGAGATGGTCTGCAGGCCATCCTGCACCTGGCCGATGTTCTCGAAGATGCCGCTGATCACCCACATGATCCAGCCCGACATGCTGACAATGCGGATCACCAGCCCGCTCGACAGCGCAATCGCGCCGACGCTGATATGGCCCTGGCTCCATAGCCACAGCGCCAGCCCGGTGGTGCCGGCGATCAGCAGGCCATTGAGCGAGGTCACGGTGAAATCCATCGCGCTGACCATGCGCCCGGACAGGCGTGCCTTGTCGGTCAGGTCGGCCATGGCTTCGCGCGCGTAGTCCTCTTCATGGCGCGTGTGGGCGAACAGCTTGAGCGTGGTGATATTGGTATAGCCGTCGACGATGCGCCCCATCAGCCGCGAGCGCGCGCCGGTGGCGGCAACCGAGCGCGCCTTCACGCGTGGCGTGAAGTACAGCATGGCGGCCACGTAGCATGCGATCCACGCCACGAGGGGAATCATCAGGCGCCAGTCGGCTTGCGCGAACAGGTAGAGGGAGCTGGCCGCGTAGATCAGCACATGCCAGATGGCATCCACGGCCTGCACCGCTGAATCGCGCAGCGAGAAGCCGGTCTGCATGATGCGCTGCGCAATGCGCCCGGCAAAGTCGTTCTGGAAAAACGACAGGCTCTGCTTGAGGACGTAGCGGTGGTTCTGCCAGCGCACCAGGTTGCCCAGGCTCGGGTTGATGACCTGGTGCACGAGGATGTCGTGCAGGCCGTTGAAGAACGGGCGCAGCAGCAGCGCCACCACCGCCATCCACACCAGCTCGGCGCGGTGGCGCGCGAAGAAGTCGGCGGGCGGCGTTGCTTGCGCCAGGTCGACCAGGCGGCCGAGAAAACCGAACAGCGAGACTTCGATCAGCGCGCCAGCCAGCCCCACGCCCAGCAGCAGCGCAAAGACCGGCCACACCTCCCGCAGGAAATAGGCGTAGAAGCGCCAGATCTGGCCGGGCGGCTGGGTGTCGGGGAGGGCGCGGAACGGGTCAATCAGCCGTTCCAGGAAACGCATCAGCATGGGAGTCCAGGGGTGTTCCGCGGTGACCGCTTGGTCCGGGGCGCAGGCGTGCTCGCCAGGGTGGTATCGATGCCATGGGCATGCGGCGGATCAGGAGCATGATACCGCGCTTGCACATCGCCGCTATCCGTACCCGCGGCAGTCGGGGCAGCGGAGCGTCCATGTCGCGGTGCTGGACCGCGTGCTCGGAGCGGCGAGCACTTTCCGTCGTTCTCATCATTTAAGCAATCATAAGCGCACTTTTCCATCCATACCTGTGGTTTGTCTCCGGGAATACCCCAATTTATCCTTGCTTGTCTATACAACACTATACATACCTAGCATGGCTGAACAGACCGGTTCGAGCCGGCCTTATTGACCCAAGGAGTTCCCGTGAGCAACACCGACCGCTTTCGCGATGTAGAGATCCGCGCCCCGCGCGGCAACCAACTGAACGCCAAGAGCTGGCAGACCGAAGCGCCGCTGCGCATGTTGATGAACAACCTCGACCCGGAAGTGGCGGAGAACCCCAAGGAGCTGGTGGTGTACGGCGGCATCGGCCGCGCCGCGCGCAACTGGGCGTGCTACGACAAGATCGTCGAGACGCTCAAGACGCTGAACGACGATGAGACCCTGCTGGTGCAGTCCGGCAAGCCGGTCGGCGTGTTCAAGACCCATAGCAACGCGCCGCGCGTGCTGATCGCCAATTCCAACCTGGTGCCGCACTGGGCCACCTGGGAACACTTCAACGAGCTCGATGCCAAGGGCCTGGCCATGTACGGTCAGATGACCGCCGGTAGCTGGATCTATATCGGCAGCCAGGGCATCGTGCAGGGCACCTACGAGACCTTCGTCGAAGCCGGGCGCCAGCATTACAACGGCAACCTCAAGGGCCGCTGGGTGTTGACCGCCGGGCTGGGCGGCATGGGCGGCGCGCAGCCGCTGGCCGCCACGCTGGCCGGCGCCTGCTCGCTGAACATCGAGTGCCAGCAGGCCAGCATCGATTTCCGCCTGCGCACCCGCTATGTCGACGAACAGGCCACCGACCTCGACGACGCGCTGGCGCGCATCGCCAAATACACTGCCGAAGGCCGCGCCGTTTCCATCGCGCTGTGCGCCAACGCCGCCGAAGTGCTGCCCGAACTGGTGCGCCGCGGCGTGCGTCCGGACATGGTCACCGACCAGACCAGTGCGCACGATCCGCTCAACGGCTACCTGCCGGTGGGTTGGACCTGGGGCCAGTACCGCGACCGCGCGCAGACGGAGCCGGCTCGTGTGGTCAAGGCCGCCAAGCAATCGATGGCGCTGCATGTGCAGGCCATGCTGGACTTCCAGAAGATGGGCGTGCCCACGTTCGACTACGGCAACAACATCCGCCAGATGGCCAAGGAAGAGGGCGTGGACAATGCCTTCGATTTCCCCGGCTTCGTSCCGGCYTACATCCGGCCGCTGTTCTGCCGCGGTGTCGGCCCGTTCCGCTGGGCCGCGCTGTCCGGCGATCCGCAGGACATCTACAAGACCGACGCCAAGGTCAAGGCGCTGATCCCCGACGATGCGCACCTGCACCGCTGGCTGGACATGGCGCGCGAGCGCATCAGCTTCCAGGGCCTGCCGGCGCGCATCTGCTGGGTTGGCCTTGGCCTGCGCGCCAAGCTTGGCCTGGCGTTCAACGAGATGGTGCGTAGTGGCGAGTTGTCGGCGCCGGTGGTGATCGGCCGCGACCACCTCGACTCCGGCTCGGTCGCCAGCCCCAACCGTGAAACCGAAAGCATGCAGGACGGCTCCGACGCCGTGTCCGACTGGCCGCTGCTCAACGCGCTGCTCAACACCGCCAGCGGCGCGACCTGGGTCTCGCTGCATCATGGCGGCGGCGTGGGCATGGGCTTCTCGCAGCATTCGGGCGTGGTGATCGTGTGCGACGGCACCGACGAGGCGGCCGCGCGCATCGCCCGCGTGCTGCACAACGATCCCGCCACCGGCGTGATGCGCCATGCGGATGCCGGCTACGACATCGCCATCGAATGTGCACAAGAGCAGGGCCTGAACCTGCCGATGCTCAACAGCAAAAAGGAAGCCTGAACGTGAACGCGCTGAACCTGAAACCTGGTCAACTGACCCTGGCGCAGCTGCGCCAGGCCTATCTGCAGCCGCTGCGCGTGAGCCTGGACGCCGGGGCCGCCGAGGCCATCGCCGCCAGCGTGGCCTGCGTCGAGAACATCGTTGCCGAAGGCCGGACCGCCTACGGCATCAATACCGGCTTCGGCCTGCTGGCGCAGACCCGCATCGCCCGCGAGGACCTGGAGAACCTGCAGCGCTCGCTGGTGTTGTCGCACGCCGCCGGCGTGGGCGAACCGCTCGACGACGCCATGGTGCGGCTGATCATGCTGCTAAAGATCAATAGCCTGGCGCGCGGCTTCTCCGGCATCCGCCGCAAGGTGATCGACGCGCTGATCGCCCTGGTCAACGCCGAGGTCTATCCGCATATCCCGCTCAAGGGCTCGGTGGGCGCCTCTGGCGACCTGGCGCCACTGGCGCATATGTCGCTGGTGCTGCTGGGTGAAAGCCGTGCCCGCTACCAGGGCGAATGGCTGCCGGCGCGCCAGGCGCTGGCCCGCGCCGGCCTGGAGCCGCTGACCCTGGCCGCCAAGGAAGGCCTGGCCCTGCTCAACGGCACCCAGGTATCCACCGCTTACGCGCTGCGCGGCCTGTTCGAGGCCGAGGATCTGTTTGCCGCGGCCACGGTATGCGGCAGCCTCAGCGTCGAGGCCATGCTCGGCTCGCGCGCGCCTTTCGACGCGCGCATTCACGCGGTGCGCGGCCAGCGCGGCCAGATCGATGCGGCTGCCACCTATCGCGGCCTGCTGACCGATACCAGCGAGCTGGCGCGTTCGCATGCGCAGTGCGACAAGGTGCAGGATCCGTACTCGCTGCGCTGCCAGCCGCAGGTGATGGGCGCCTGCCTGACGCAATTGCGGCAGGCCGCCGAGGTCCTGGAAGTGGAGGCCAACGCGGTCTCGGACAATCCCTTGGTGTTTGCCGCCGAAGGCGACGTGATCTCGGGTGGCAACTTCCACGCCGAACCGGTGGCGATGGCCGCCGACAACCTGGCGCTGGCCATCGCCGAGATCGGCTCGCTGTCCGAGCGCCGTATCTCGCTGATGATGGACCGGCACATGTCGCAGCTGCCGCCTTTCCTGGTAGCGAACGGCGGCGTCAACTCCGGCTTCATGATCGCCCAGGTCACCGCCGCGGCGCTGGCCAGCGACAACAAGGCGCTGGCCCATCCGCACAGCGTCGACAGCCTGCCGACCTCCGCCAACCAGGAGGACCACGTGTCGATGGCGCCGAATGCCGGCAAGCGCCTGTGGGCGATGGCCGAGAACGTGCGCGGCATCCTTGCCGTGGAGTGGCTGGGCGCCTGCCAGGGCCTGGACTTCCGCGAAGGCCTGAAGAGTTCGCCCAAGCTCGAACAGGCACGCAGCCAGCTGCGCGCCGAAGTGCCCTACTACGAGAAGGACCGCTTCTTCGCGCCGGACATCGAGACGGCGAGCCGCTTGCTGGCGGCCGGCACCCTGAACGCGCTGCTGCCCGCGCGGTTGCTGCCCAGCCTCTGAGGCTGGGGCATGACGCCCGGCGGCGGGACGCCTGCCACGCAGCAGGCCCCGCCCCGGGCGCGACAGAAGACAGAAGACAGAATAATGATTCGGAGACAAATAGATGCAAGAGCAGTCGCAAGGCCTGCAGCGCGGCCTCAGCGCCCGTCATATCCGCTTCATGGCGCTCGGATCGGCCATCGGCACGGGACTTTTCTACGGCTCGGCCTCGGCCATCCAGGCCGCGGGACCGGCGGTGCTGCTGGCCTACGTGATCGGTGGTGCCGCGGTCTACATGGTGATGCGCGCGCTGGGCGAGATGGCGGTGCGCAATCCGGTGGCGGGTTCGTTCGGCCAGTACGCCAGCACCGGCCTGGGGCCACTGGCGGGTTTCCTGCTTGGCTGGACCTATGCCTTCGAGATGATCGTCGTTTGCCTGGCGGACGTGACCGCCTTCGGTATTTACATGGGCTTCTGGTTCCCGGACGTGCCGCGCTGGATCTGGGTGCTCGGCATCGTGTTCCTGATCGGCGGCCTCAACCTGCTCAGCGTCAAGGTGTTCGGTGAGCTGGAGTTCTGGCTTTCGCTGCTGAAGGTCGGCGCCATCGCCGCGATGATCGGCGGCGGCGTTGCCATCATGCTGTTCGGTTTTGGCATGGCCGACGGCGGCGTTGCCACCGGCATCCACAACCTCTGGGCGCACGGCGGCTTCATGCCCAACGGCATTGCTGGCGTGATCGCCTCGTTCGCCGTGGTGATGTTCGCCTTTGGCGGCATCGAGATCATCGGCATCACGGCCGGCGAGGCGCGCGACCCGGAGCGCGTGATTCCGCGTGCGATCAACGCGGTGCCCCTGCGCATCCTGCTGTTCTATGTGCTGACGCTGGCGGTGCTGATGTCTCTCTATCCTTGGCACCGCATCGGCAGCGAGGGCAGCCCCTTTGTGCAGATCTTCAGCCGGCTGGGCATTGGCTCGGCCGCCGCGTTGCTCAATGTCGTGGTCATCTCCGCCGCGGTATCCGCCATCAATAGCGACATCTTCGGCGCTGGCCGCATGCTGTACGGCATGGCGGTGCAACGGCAGGCGCCACGCATCTTCGCCAGCGTATCGCGCAAGGGCGTGCCCTGGATGACGGTGGTGGTGATGGCCTTCGCCTTGCTGGCCGGCGTGGTGCTCAACTACGTGATGCCCGAGGACGTGTTCACGCTGATCGCTTCCATCGCCACCTTTGCCACGGTCTGGGTGTGGCTGATGATCTTGCTGTCGCAGGTCGCCTTGCGCAGGCGCATGAGCCGCGCCGAGGTGGCGGCGCTGAAGTTCCCCGTGCCGTTCTGGCCGGTAGCGCCGCTCGCGGCCATCGCCTTCATGCTGTTCATCTTCGGCGTGCTCGGCTGGTTCCCGCAGACCCGCGCGGCGCTGCTGGTAGGCGCGGTGTGGCTGCTGCTGCTGGTGGTGGCGTGGTGGTGCTGGGGACGCCCGCGCGGGCAGGAGGGTGCGCCTGCTTCCTCCCTTGCGGCGGACTGAGACATGCGCGGACCATGCCTGGGCATGGTCCGCGTTGCCTGGCATCCGTCTAGCCGGAGGCCAGGGTAACCGGCAGCGCACGCCAACCCCGCGCGCTGCCGTAGTGGCGCGAACAACACCCTCTCTGGGTTGCGCTCACCGCCCGCTTGCGGGCGGCCAGGATTTTCTTGCTTCGGAGTTTCATCATGTCCATTGACAACACCATTCCCGGCATAGCGGCCCAGCATGCCGCCACGGCCCGGCCGCTGTCCAGGTTCAAGTCCATCGCGGCCATCACCGTTGGCAACGGCCTGGAGTTCTACGACTTCGTGGTCTACAGCTTCTTCGCGACGCTGATCGGCCGCCTGTATTTCCCGGTCTCCGATCCCACCGGGCAGTTGCTGTTGTCCTTCGCCACCTTCGGCGTGGGCTTCCTGATGCGCCCGCTGGGCGGCCTGCTGATCGGCATGTATGCCGACCGTGTCGGGCGCAAGCCGGCGGTGGCGCTGACGCTCTGGCTGATGGGCCTGAGCTCGGTGATCTTCGTGGTGACGCCGACGTATGCGCAGATCGGCATGCTCGCGCCGATCATGATCCTGCTCGCGCGCCTGGTGCAGGGCTTTGCCATCGGCGGGGAGATGGGTGCCTCCACGGCACTGCTGCTGGAATATGCCGACGACCGCTCGCGCGGCTTCTATACCAGCTGGCAGCCGTTCAGCCAGGGCCTGGCAGCGCTGTTCGGCGCGCTGGTTGGCTTGCTGCTCAGCAATGTGCTGGAGCAGCAAGCACTGGAGGCATGGGGCTGGCGCCTGGCCTTCGTGATCGGCATCCTGGTGATCCCGGTGGGCCTGGTGATTCGCCGCCGCCTGGAAGAGACGGCGCCGGCCGCTGGCGAGTCGGAGCACGGTTCCACGCTGCAGCTGCTGCGTGAGCACGGGCGTGCGCTGGTGGCCAGCATCCTGTTGATGATCGGCGTGGCTTCGTCGACCTATATCGTGGTGTACTACCTGAGCAACTATGCCGTTAGCCAGCTGCATATGCCGCTGTCGCTGGGCATCTGGGCCGCTTGCGTGGCCGCTGCCGTGCAGGTCGTGCTGTCGCCGTTCGCCGGCTGGCTGAGCGACCGGGTGGGCCGGCGCCCGGTGGTGCTGTGGTCGCGCGTGGCCTTGCTGCTGATGATCTATCCCGCTTTCGTGCTGATCAACGCCGAGCCCGGCCTGACGCGCCTGCTGCTGGTGGTGGGTTGCCTCTCGGTGCCGATGTCGATGACTTCGCCCGCGTCGATGGTGCTGGTCAGCGAGGTGCTGCCGCAGCGCATGCGCGCCACCGGCCTGTCGATTGCCTACTGCGTGGCGATTGCCATCTTCGGTGGTTTCGCGCAGTTCTTCTCGACCGAGCTGATCCATCTCACCGCCAATCCCAACGCGCCCGCGTTCTACGTGATCGGCTGCGGCCTGATCTCGCTGATCGGCCTGGCGATGGTGCCGGAAACCCTGGGCCGCCGCCTGTCATGAGCGAACGGGATCCAAAGGCCGCAGCGCCGGGCAGCATCTGGCACGGCCGCAGCGATGCGGGCGAGCTGGGCGACACGCGCCGGCTGTTCAATGTCGTGCGCGCGCAAGGCGCCGAGCGCGTGCCCGGCGCCCCCGTGCTGCTGGGCTTTTGCTGCGACGCTGGCGTGCTGCGCAACCAGGGCCGTCCCGGCGCGGCCGGTGGCCCGCGCGAGATCCGCCGCGCGCTGGCCGGCATCCCGGCCCATGGCCTGGAAGCGTTCCACGATGCGGGTGACGTCGTCTGCCACGATGGCGATCTCGAGACCGCGCAGCAAGCGTTGGCAAAAGCGGTCGCGGCCGAACTGGCGCAGGGTGCATTCCCGCTGGTGCTCGGCGGTGGCCATGAGATCGCCTGGGGCACCTGGCAGGGCCTGCGCGCGCATCTCGATGCGCGTGGCGACCACGGCCGCGTGCTGGTGATCAACCTCGATGCGCACTTCGACCTGCGCACCGGCCGTCCCGGCAGTTCGGGCACGCCGTTCGACCAGATCGCGCAAGCTTGCCGCGAGCGCGGCGAGCGCTTCGAGTACGCCTGCCTGGGCGTCAGCCGTCTTGGCAACACCGCAGCGCTGTTCGCGCGTGCCCAGGCGCTTGGCGTGCACTACGTTGAGGACGTGCAGATGCAGGAGCGCCACCTGGACGCGCGGCTTGCCGAATTGCAGGGGCTGATGGATGCGGTCGATCACGTCTACCTCACGATCGACCTCGACGTGCTGCCGGCGGCAGTGATGCCGGCGGTCTCGGCGCCCGCCCCTTATGGCGTGCCCCTGCCCGTGGTGGAGGAGGTGGTGGCGCTGGTGCGCGCCAGCGGCAAGCTGCGCGTGGCGGACCTGGCGGAGTTCAATCCGCTCTATGACCGCGACACCTGCGGCGCTCGGGCTGCGGCGCGGCTGGCTTACCGGTTGGTGGCCTGAGGGCCGTGGTCATCGTCATCGTCATCGCCATCGCCGTAAAGAAAACCCCCGCCTGCAAGGGGCGGGGGTTCGTCATGGGCGCGCGGCGCGCCAGCTCAGTGAATCACCATCTGCGTGAACGGATGCACATAAGCCTGCAGCGTAATGAACAGCCCCACCAAGATCGCCAGCGCGATCGAGTGGAAAAACACATAGCGCAGGATCTCGCCTTCGTGCCCGTACCACTTGGTGGCGGTGGACGCTACCACGATGGACTGCGCATCGATCATCTTGCCCATCACGCCGCCCGAGCTGTTGGCCGAGGCCATCAGGATCGGCGATAGGCCCAGCTGCTCGGCCGTGGTTTTCTGCAGGCCGCCAAAGAGCACGTTGGAGGCAGTGTCGGACCCGGTCAGCGCCACGCCCAGCCAGCCCAGCATGGTGCCAAACAGCGGGTAGAGCACGCCGGTGTGGGCAAAGGCCAGGCCCAGCGTGGCATCCAGGCCCGAGTAACGGGTCAGGTAGCCCACGCCGAACATCGCGCAGATGGTCAGCAATGAATACTTCACCAGCTTGATGGTCTCCCAGTATTCCTTGACGAGGCGCGGCACGGAGTAGCCCATCAGCAGGCCGCCGAGAATGCCGGAGACCAGGATGCCGGTGCCGGCCATCGACAGCACGTTGAAGGTGAAGACCGCGCCTTCGGCTGTGGCTTTGGGCACCACCGGCGGCACCTTGAACACGGCTTTGTCGAGGCCGGGGATGGGGAATTTCCATTGCCACAGGCCGTCCATCAGCTTCTTGAATTCCGGCACGCCCCAGACGAAGACGAACACGGTCAGGATCACCCAGGGCATCCAGGCCTTGACCACCGAGATGCCGGTGGAGGCGGCGCTGGCGCGGGCTTCGGCGGCCACCGCTTCGGGGTCGTCGACCTTGGAGTCGTCCCTGCGGCCGAGGATGCGCGTGGAAGTCCAGATTTCCTTGGGCTTCCAGACCTTCAGGAACAGCGTCAGGCTGCCCATCGACACCAGCGCGGCAATCACGTCCACCAGCCAGGGGCCGTGGAAGTTCGACACCAGGAACTGCGGCACGGCAAAGGTGACGCCGGCCACCAGGATCGCCGGCCAGATCGCCAGCATGCCGCGGAAGCCGGCAAAGGCCCAGATCAGCCAGAACGGCACGAGCACCGAGAAGAAGGGCAACTGGCGGCCGACCATGGCCGAGAGATGCAGCAGGTCCAGTCCCGTCACCGCGGATAGACCGATCAGCGGCGCGCCCAGCGCGCCGTAGGCCACCGGCGCGGTATTGGCGATCAGCGCCAGGCCGGATGCCGCCAGTGGCGAAAAGCCAAGGCCGATCAGGATGGCGCCGGTGACCGCCACCGGCGTGCCGAAGCCGGCGGCGCCTTCGAAGAAAGCGCCGAAGCTGAAGGCCACCAGCAGCAGTTGCAGGCGGCGGTCTTCGGTGATGCCGGAGATCGAGTTCTGCAGCACCTTGAAGGAGCCGTTGATGGTGGTCAGCCGGTGCAGGAAGATGATGTTCAGCACGATCCAGCCGATCGGGAACAGCCCCGAAGCAATGCCCAGGCCGGCGGCCTTGCCGGCCATCGCGGCGGGCATGCCGAACACCGCGGAGGCAATGACCACGCCGACCACCAGCGCCAGCCCCGCGGCCAAGTGGGCCTGCAAATGAAAGAAGGCTAGCGCCGCCAGCAGTACGGCGACGGGAATCCCTGCTGCCAGCGTGGACAATGCCAGGCTGCCTAGCGGGTCATAGACTTGAGTCCACACGATGAGTCCTCCTCGGGTTGGGGCGACAGGTTGCTTTTGTCTTTTGTATTAGGCGTATTAGGCCCAGGCTGCCGTGTCGTCTTCTTGTCCGGGCGCGCATTGCCAACCTGCCAACCGAGYGACCAGCAAACTCCGGATTCTAAGGATGGGTTCCTGCCGCGCTGCCCTAAATCCGGTCACCGTCATCGTGAGCCGGATTCATGGCTCAGGGTTTGCCTGGGGGGCAGGTTGGCGCACTCGCTGCCTTATTGGCAGAGTACTCCAAACCACTCGATACGCAAATGTATGCTGGCCAGGCCCGTGGTGGCAGAATGTGCCGGTCGTCCTTTTGCGCCTTGGCGCTGCCGATAAGCCGACCGGACCGGCATGAAAGGTGGCGTTCCTCGTTCCCTGTTCCTCGTTCCCTGTTTCTGAAGGAGCATTGCCATGCTGCCCATCCTTCCCGGCGGTCACGTGCTTGCCGCTTTCCTGCTGTCCAGCCTGTTGCTTGCGGTGACGCCGGGGCCGGCGGTGATCTACATCGTCGCGCGCACGCTGTCGCTAGGCCGGCTTGCCGGCCTAGCTTCGGTGACGGCCGTGGTGCTGGGCAACCTGGTCAATGTGCTGGCGGCCGCGCTGGGCCTGGCGGCGCTGTTCGCGGTGTCGTCGCTGGCCTTTGCCGTGATGAAGTACGCCGGCGCGGCCTACCTGGTCTACCTGGGGGTGCGCGCGCKGCGCGCGCGACCGGCCGCTGCTGCGCAGACGGACCCGGCTGCTGGCGGCGCCGGGCTGCGGCGGGTGTTTCGCGATGGCTTCGTGGTGGCCTTGTTCAACCCCAAGACCACATTGTTCTTCGCTGCCTTCCTGCCGCAGTTCATGGACCCCGCCATCGCGGCGCTGCCGCAGAGCGTGGCCCTGGGCGGTACCTTCGTCCTGATCGCCGCCACCACCGATTGCTGCTATGTGCTGGCCGCGGCGGCGTTGTTGCCCCTGCTCGCGCGCGCCAGGGGCGCGCAGGCCGTGGGCCGCTACCTGACGGGCGGCGCGCTGATCGGGCTGGGGCTGCTTGCCGCGGTGTCGGGCGGGCGCAACAGCAAATAAATCGGCCAGTAAATCAGCAGGCCAGTAAATCAGCAAATAAGGACGCGGCTCAGACCAGCGGCAGCGTCAGGATGGTGCGGGCGGCAGGCCGTGCACGCATGGCCGCTGCCCAGCGCTCAAGGTGCGGGCGGGGCTGGTGTGTGACCGGCAGGCCCAGCCAGCGGTGGGCGGCGCAGGCAACCGGGATGTCGGCCATGGTGAAGCGGTCGCCGCAGATGAATTCACGCTGCGCCAGGGCTTCGTCGAGCCGGGCCGCGAGCGGTTCGGTGCGCTCCAGGGAGCGGGCGGTCAGGTCGGGGTCGCGCTGCTCGGCGGGCAGCCGCACCAGGTGGCGGAATGCGTCGACCATGGCCGGGCTGAAGGCGTTGGTTTGCCAGTCCATCCAGCGGTCGGCCAGCGCGCGCGCCTTGACGTTGCCGGGCCACAGGGTGTCCTCGCCGTCGTGCGCGCAAAGGTAGCGCACGATGGCATTGGATTCCCACAGCACAAAGGGCTCGCCGCCCACGTCGGTGCCGCGGAAATCCTCGATCACCGGGATGCTGCGGTCGGGGTTGAGCCGGACATAGGCCTCGGTATCGAGGTCGCCCTCGCTGACGCCAATGTCGATGCGTTCGTGATCCAGGTGCAGCTCGCGCGCGCACCAGACCACTTTCTGCACGTTGATCGATGAGAGTCGACCCCAGATACGCAGCACGAAAACCTTCTCCTTAAGGCGTGGGCCGCGCATGCGCAATGCCTGCGCGTTCACGGCCCGGACTGACAGGCGATGGCCGTTATCTTGCCATGAAGCCCGCCAGCCCGGTATCAGCCAGGGACGTATCCGTGCCACGCGTGTCGCTCAAGCGACGCTCAGGCAGCCTTGGCTTGCGGCGCGTGCCTGGCGATGGCTTCGCGGAACAGCGTGCCGAGGATGGCCACGCCTTGCTCGATGCGTTCCGGCGCCACCGTGACAAAGGCCAGGCGCAGCGCATTGCGGCGCGGGTTGCTGGCGTAGAACGGCGCGCCCGGCACATAGGCCACATTGCGGTTGACCGCTTCTTGCAGGATCTCCATGCTGTCCAGGCCTTCGGGCAGCTCCATCCAGATGAACATGCCGCCCTCTGGCGCGTTCCAGGTTACGCCTTCCGGCATGTGGCGTGCGAGCGAATCCAGCATGGCCTGGCACTGCGCCGCGTAGAGCGTGCGGATGGTGGGGATATGCGAGTCCAGCAGGCCATCGCGCACCACTTCATAGGCCAGGCGCTGGGTGAAGCTGGGTGTATGCAGGTCCGACGCCTGCTTGGCCTGGCACAGCTTGAAGTGCAGCTCGGGCGGGGCGATCACGAAGCCCAGGCGCAGGCCGGGGGCCAGGATCTTGGAGAACGAGCCCATGTAGATCACGCCGTCGGGGTTCATCGACAGCAGGCTCGGCAACTGGTCGCCGCGATAGCTCAGTTCGCCGTAGGGATCGTCCTCGACCAGCAGCACGCCGAGCTCGCGGGCGCGGGCCACCAGGGCCTGGCGGCGCTCCAGCGGCATGCGCCGTCCGGTGGGGTTCTGGAAGTTGGGCAGGGCGTAGAGGAAGCGCGCGCCGGCGGTCAGCTCGGGCGTGAGCGATTCCGGCAGCAGGCTCTTATGGTCGCCCGGCACCGAGACGAATTCGGGCTCGAACAGCGAGAAGGCTTGCAGCGCGCCGAGGTAGCTGGGCGTTTCCACCAGCACCGGGCTGCCCGGATCGATCATCACCTTGGCGATCAGGTCCAGCGCCTGCTGCGAGCCGGTGGTGATCAGCACGCGCTCCACGTCCACGTTATGGCGCTTGGCGATGAATTCACGCAGCGGCATGTAGCCTTCGGTGGCGGCGTACTGCAGGGCGGCTTGCGGGTTGTCGGCGAAGATCCGGGCCACCGCTTGTTCCATGGCCGCTACCGGGAAGGTGGCCGGCGACGGCAGGCCGCCCGCGAAGGAAATAACTTCCGGACGCTCGGTCACTTTCAGGATTTCGCGGATGGCCGAGCTGGTCAGCTGTTGCGCCCGGCGGGAGATGGCCCAGTTCATGATGTTCTCTTGGTGTGTGGGGAGTCGGGTTGGCTCGACTCAGTCAACAATAAAAAGCCGCGCCCCGGTCGGGGTGGACGAACGGTGCGGCTCGGCCTGGTCGGCGACCTGGTAGCTCGTGCCCGCGCGGAGCACGAAATGCCGGCCGTCTTCCAGCTCGGTATGCAACTCGCCTTCCAGCACAAAAAGGATGTGCCCTTTGGTGCACCAGTGATCGGCGAGATACCCGGCAGAATACTCCACCATGCGAACGCGGATGTCGCCGAACTGGCGGGTGCGCCAGAGGGCTTCCCCGGCGTCGCCGGGGTGGCGGGTCGGGGTGATGTCAGACCAGTCGGTGGTGCCGAAAGGCAGGTTGTCGATGCGCATGGGTGGGAGGTGCCTTCAGTTGGTTGGGCGCAGGGCGGGAGGTATCCCCCGATCCCTGGCCCGACTTCAATTCACTTTGTCCGTGCCTTCTAGCGTGACGCCGGCTTACTTCACTTCGACGATCATCTCGATCTCGACACAGGCGCCCAGCGGGATCTGCGCTACGCCAAAGGCGCTGCGGGCATGCTTGCCGGCCTCGCCGAAGACTTCCGCCAGCAACTCCGAGGCGCCGTTGGTCACCAGGTGCTGCTCGGTGAAGTCTTCCGTGGAGTTGACCAGGCTCATCACCTTGACGATGCGCTTGACGCGGTCCAGGTCGCCGCCCAGGTGGGTGTTCAGCGTGGCCAGCAGGTCCACGGCGATGCCGCGCGCGGCAACCTTGCCGTCTTCGGTGCCCAGGTCCTTGCCCAGCTTGCCTACCCAGGGTTTGCCATCCTTGCGGGCAATGTGGCCCGAAAGGAATACGGTGTTGCCGGTTTGCGCGGCCATGACGTAGGCGGCGGCCGGTGCGCCAGCGGTGGGCAGTGCGATGCCGAGGCGGGCAAGGGTGTCGTGAACGGACATAGGGTCTCCAGTCAGAGGGATCGTCCCGTAGGGGCAGGGTGGGGTTCTTCGACGGCGGGCGCGGGCATGGGACTCGCGGGCGCGCTGCGCACGGCGGTACGGCGGCCCAGGGCCACCACGCCGATCACCGCCACCGCAAACGCCAGGGTGACGGCATCGAGCGGCTCGGCCAGCAGCAGGGCGCCGCCCGCCAGCGTGAGGAACGGCTGCAGCAATTGTATCTGTCCGACGCGCGCCACGCCGCCTTTTGCGAGCCCGGCGTACCAGAACAGGAAGCCGATGAACATCGAGAATACGGAAACATAGCCCATGCCGAGCCAGGCGCGCGGCGTGGCGGCTGCGATCTGGCCGGCATGCGCAAGCCCAAGCCACGCCACCACCGGCAGCAGCAGCGGCAGCGCCACGGCCAGCGCCCAGCTGATGGTTTCCAGCCCGCCAAGCTCGCGCGACAGCTTGCCGCCCTCGGCATAGCCCAGCGCGCCCAGCACCATCGCCGCGAACAGCAGCCAGTCGGCATGCTGCAGCCCGCCAGCGCCTTGCCACAGGGCAAAGGCGACCACCAGCGCACTGCCGCCGGCCGCCGACAGCCAGAATGCCGGCGACGGCCGCTCGCGGCCGAACCACGCGGCGAAGACCGCCGTGGCCAGCGGCAGCAGGCCGGTGATGATGGCGCCGTGGCCGGCCGGCACTTCACGCATGGCCAGCGAGGAAAACAGCGGAAAGCCCACCACGACGCCCAGCGAGGTCACCCCCAGGCGCCACCACTGGCCGCCCCGGGGACAGCGCGCGCGGGCGAACGCGCCGCGCTGCCACAGCAGCACCAGCGCCAGCAGCGCCGCCACCACCGCACGGCCGAGCGCGACGAAGGTGGCGTCCAGTTCGGCCACAGCCATGCGCGTGAAGGGCAAGGTCTGGCTGAACACGGCGACGCCGACAAAGCCAAGCAGCATGCCGCCGCTGTGGGTGTCAGCAGGGGAGCTAGCGATGGGTTGGACAGAGGTGGATTTGGCAGCCATGGCGTTTGAGTTTGAATCAGTGCAGGGTGGGCCGGCCGGCCAGCGCAATCCACAGCGCCGTGAGTGCCAGCGCCAGGCCCATTGCGCGGTTGAACCAGCGGATGCGGTGGCCAACCTGCAGCCATTGCCGCAGCGTGGCGCCAATCACGCCATACACGCCATTGCTGACAAAGCCGAACACGGCGAACACCGCGCACACCAGCAAGGCCCGATGCACTGGCGACTGCGCGCCCGCCATATACGAGGCGGCTGTCGCCAGCGCCAGCATCCATGCCTTGATATTGGCGTACTGCAGCACGGCCGACTGCCACACCGACAGCGGGCGCAGCACCTGCTTGTCCGACAGCACGGTGCTGCGCGCCAGTTTGAGCGCCAGCCACAGCAGATAGAGCACGCCGGCGGCGTGCACCAGCAGCGCTAGCGCCGGGCTGGCCAGGATCAGCGCGCCCACGCCCGCCGCGCACAGCGCCAGGATGCTGGCAAAGCCGAACGCTACGCCCACGCAGTGCGGCAGCGCGGCGCGCAAGCCAAAGTTGGCGCCGGTGACCGCGGCAATCGTCGTGTTGGGGCCGGGCGTGAAGGCGCCGACTGCCATCAGCGACAGCAGTGCGGCGAACTGGGCGGCCGACAGCCCGGTGAGCAGTGCGGGATCCATCTATCGTCCTGCCGCTCTCACGCAGCGAACTGCACGACCACGCGGCGGTTGGTGCGGCTCTTCTTTTCTATCTTGGTCACCAGCACGGCGCCGATCTCGCCGGTGGCCGCCACATGGGTGCCACCGCAAGGCTGGCGGTCCACGCCGGGGATGTCGATGATGCGGATGACGCCGCTGCCAGCAGGCGGCGCCGCGCCCACCGTGCGCACCAGCTCGGGCTGCTCGGCGAGTTGCTCGGACGTGATGCGCTCCACCTGCACGCGGCTGTCGGCGCCGATCAGCGCATTGAGCTGCTCGGTGAGCACGGCCTTGTCGAGTGTGGATTCCGGCAGGTCGAAGTCGATGCGCGCCGAGTCGGGCGAGATGCCGCAGCCGGTCACTGGCACCGGGATCAGCGAGCCCAGCAGGTGCAGGCAGGTATGCAGCCGCATCAGCCGGTGGCGGCGCTCCCAGTCGATCGTGACGGCCACGATGTCGCCCGGCTCCGGCAGCGCGGTACCCGGCGCCGGCACGTGCAGGATATGGCTGCGGTCCGGTGCGTACACGGTTTCCAGCAGTTCGATGGCCGCGCCGTTGGCCAGCTTGAGCGTGCCGGTATCGCCCGCCTGGCCGCCGCTGCGCGCGTAGCACACGGTCTGGTCGAGTTCGATGCCGTCAGCGTGCACGGCTACCACTGTGGCGGTGCAGCTGCCGAGATAGGCGTCGTCGTCGAAGCGTTTGCGGGTGGCGGACATCGAAGGGGCTCCTTGGCGGTTGTTCTTGTGGTTGCAGCTTCTTTTGTGTCTTGCGGCGCTAGCTTCAGCGCAGCGTGCGCACGCCATCGGGCGTTTCTATCTCCGCGCTCAGTTCCGCGAGCGTGGATGCTTCCGGGACGAACTGGGTGCCGCCCAGCCATTGCAAGGCCTCGGCCAGCCGCGCGGCCTGCGGATGGCGCGCCCGCAGCGAGCGCAGCGCCAGGCCCTGGTTCGGCAGCCGGGACGACGGATGGGTCGATACATCCCACTGGATCAGCGTGGGGAGGATGCCATCGCCCGGCGTCGCCGCGCCGTCCGTACCCTGTGCATCGTCAGCCGGCCACGCGGGCAGTCTGCCGTCTTCCGGCACGGTGATGCGCCAGCGCAGGTCGCCACGGGTCATCGGGATGACCGGCGCGATACGCGTGGGGTACTGCGCCTGCCACAGGGACAGGTCGGTGGGGCGTTCCACCCGCGCGACCCAGTGCATCAGGAAGGGACCATGGCGCAGGCGGGCCTGCACTGCCTCGGTGTCCAGGCCAAACCAGCGCGGGCGCGCGAGGGCCGGTGCCTCGGGGTCGATGGCGATGACTTCCAGGTAGATGCCGCCGAACAGGCCGAGCAGGCAATTGTGGGTGCCCATGCCAGGGTGCGCGCCGCCCGGCTGGGGCGTCACGCCGAGCGCGTCGGCGACATGCTGCGCCCCCGCTTCAAGCGTGGGCGCGGCGATCACGAGATGGTCGAGGGCAATTGGCATTGTGTGTTGATGGTAGACAAGGTTGTCGGTACAGTACCGATACAGTTATGCAGAACATTCTCAGTACAGTGGTGGGAGCAGGGCATGAACAGCAGGGAACCGGTTGCGCCAGGGCTCAAGGATAAGGGAGCCGCGGCAGGCAAGCAGGAGGGCGCGGCGTTCCACGCTGGCGAACAGGCTGGCAAACAGGCTGGCAAACAGGCTGGCAAACAGGCTGGCAAACAGGCTGACGAGCAGGTGCGCTCATTGCGCCTGGTCATGCCGCCCCCCACCGAGCGCATGCCCGACCCCGTGCCCTCGGCGCAGATGACGCTGGTGGAGCAGTTGACCGAATGGGCGCGGCTGCGCATCGACGAGCGGGTCTTCCGCGCCGGCATGCGCATGCCCTCGATCCGCCAGCTCGCGCAGGAAAAGGGCATCTCGCGCTTCACCGTGGTCGAGGCCTATGAGCGGCTGGTGGCGCTGGGCTATCTCGAATCCCGCCGCGGCTCGGGCTTCTATGTGCGCGAGCGCACGCCGCAAGTGGCGGCGGTGGCCCCGGTTTCGACCGGCGCGCGCAACATCGACGTGACCTGGCTGCTGCGCAGCATGTTCCACTCGACCGAGCCGCATAAGTCGCCTGGAATGGGCTTCCTGCCCAACGACTGGCTCGACGGCGACCTGATCGCCAGCGCGCTGCGCGGCCTGGGACGCCAGCCGGGCAGCCACTTCCTGGCCAGCGGCACGCCGCAGGGCTTCCTGCCGCTGCGCCAGCAACTGCGCAACCGCCTGGCCGAACTGGAGATCGGCGCCACCCCCGAGCAGATCGTGCTCACCTCCGGCATCACCCAGGCGCTCGACCTGATCGCCCGGCTCTACCWGCGCCCCGGCGACGCCGTGCTGGTGGGCGACCCGGCGTGGTTCGTCATGTTCGGCCGCTTCGCTGCCCAGGGCGCGCAGCTGATCGGCATGCCCTACACCGCCGAGGGCCCGGACCTGGAGGCGCTGGAGCGCATCCTGCAGGCGCGCCGCCCACGCCTGATGGTGATCAACTCGGTGCTGCACAACCCCACCGGCACCTCGCTGTCGGCCGCCAAGGCCTTCCAGCTCCTGCGCCTCGCCGAGCAGTACGACCTGCTGATCGTCGAGGACGACATCTATTGCGATCTGTGCCCCCCGGGTCACTCCGCCACCAGGCTGGCCAGCCTGGACCAGTTGCGCCGGGTGATCTACCTGGGCAGCTTTTCCAAGACGCTGGCCGCCAACCTGCGCGTGGGCTTTATCGCCGCCCATCCGGAGCTGGCCGCCACCCTGACCGACAGCAAGCTGCTGGCGGGCCTGGCTTCGCCGGAGATCAACGAGCGCGTGCTGTACAAGGTGCTGACCGAAGGCCACTACCGCAAGCACGTGGAGCGCGTGCGCAACCGGCTCGACCGGGCGCGCGACGAGACCCGGCGCACCATCGAGCGGATGGGCCTGTCGCTCTTCCCGGGCCAGCACGCCGGCATGTACCTGTGGGCGGACACCGGGCGCGATACCAACGCCATTGCCGTCGCCGGGCATGAGGAGGGCTACCTGTTCGCCCCCGGCAGCTTGTTCTCGCCGTCGCAGATGCCGTCCGGCTGGATGCGCTTCAATGTGGCCAGCAGCCAGGACCCTGCCATGCTGGCTTTCCTGGCGCGCCAGCTGGAGCGGCGCTAACCGGGTCCCAGCCGGGTCACGTCTTGAAAACCGGTCGGACGCCCTTATGTTTCGGGTCACCGGCCTGACGCCGGCCGGCAGCCTCCTTCCCGGGGCGCCAGCCCGCCACATTGCCTAGATTCCCAAATCAGCCAAGTTAGCCAAGATTGTTAAGAGGAGAACCATGACCGCACCGCACGAGACGATGAGCTTCCAGGCGGAAGTGAAGCAACTGCTGCACCTGATGATCCACTCGCTGTACAGCAACAAGGAAATTTTCCTGCGCGAGCTGGTTTCGAATGCTTCCGACGCCACTGACAAGCTGCGCTTCGAGGCGATTGCCAACCCGGCCCTGCTCGAGAACGACGCCGACCTGGCGATCCGCATCGAGGCCGACGCCAAGGCCCGCACGCTGAAGATCACCGACAACGGCATCGGCATGAGCCGCGACGAGGCGATCCGCAACCTTGGCACCATCGCCCGCTCGGGCACCAAGGAATTCTTCCAGCAGCTCTCCGGCGACCAGCAGAAGGACGCCGCCCTGATCGGCCAGTTCGGCGTGGGCTTCTATTCGGCGTTCATCGTGGCTGACAAGGTCACCGTGGAAACGCGCCGCGCCGGCCTGCCCGCCAGCGAAGCCGTGCGCTGGGAAAGTGCAGGCGACGGCGAGTTCACCGTCGATGCCATCGATCGTGCCGAGCGCGGTTCCACCGTCACGCTGCACCTGCGCGAAGGCGAGGACGATTTCCTCTCCGCCTGGAAGATCAAGGGCATCATCCAGAAGTATTCCGACCACATCTCGCTGCCGATCCGCATGCCCAAGGAAGTCTGGGATGCCGAGACCAGCGCCTACAAGGAAACGGGCGAGTGGGAGAGCGTGAACCAGGCCAGCGCCCTGTGGACCCGCTCCAAGTCGGACATCACCGAAGAGCAGTACACCGCTTTCTACCAGCACATCGCGCACGACAACGAAGCGCCGCTGGCCTACACCCATAACCGCGTCGAAGGCCGCAGCGAATACACGCAGCTGCTGTACGTGCCGGCGCGCGCGCCGTTCGATATGTGGGATCGTAACCACAAGGCCGGCCTCAAGCTCTATGTGAAGCGGGTCTTCATCATGGACGATGCCGAGCAGCTGCTGCCGGCTTACCTGCGCTTCGTCAAGGGCGTGGTGGATTCGGCCGACCTGCCGCTCAACGTTTCGCGCGAACTGCTGCAGGAAAGCCGCGACGTGAAGGCCATCCGCGAAGGCTGCACCAAGCGCGTGCTGTCGATGCTGGAAACGCTGGCGGACAGCGAGGACGAAGCCGAACGCGCCAAGTACACCACCTTCTGGCAGCAGTTCGGCCAGGCCCTCAAGGAAGGCCTGGGCGAAGACGCCGCCAACCTGGAGCGCATCGCCAAGCTGGTGCGCTTTGCTTCCACCCATCAGGACAGCGCCGAGCAGAGCGTAGCGCTGGCTGCCTACGTGGGCCGCATGAAGGAAGGCCAGGACAAGATCTACTACGTCACGGCCGATAGCTGGGCCGCGGCCAAGTCGAGCCCGCACCTGGAAGTGTTCCGCAAGAAGGGCATCGAAGTCCTGCTGCTGACGGACCGCGTGGACGAATGGATGCTGTCCTTCCTGCGCGAGTTCGATGGCAAGGAACTGGTCTCGGTGGCACGCGGCGACCTGGAGCTTGGCGCGCTGGCCGACGCCGACGAGAAGGCCGAGCAGGAGAAGGCCGAAGGCGACTGGAAAGACGTGCTGGAACGCGCCAAGGCTGTGCTGGATGGCAAGGCCAAGGACGTGCGCGTCACGCTGCGCCTGACCGCGTCGGCCTCCTGCCTGGTCTCGGACGAAGGCGACATGAGCGGCTACCTGCAACGCCTGCTGAAGCAGGCTGGTCAGAAGGCGCCCGACGCCCAGCCCATCCTGGAGCTGAACCCCGACCACGCGCTGGTGAAAAAGCTGCGCGCGCTGGCGGAGGCCGGTCCCACGGACGACGCCTTCGGCGACCGCGTGCATGTGCTGTTCGACCAGGCCCTGCTGGCCGAGGGCGGCACGCTCGAAGATCCGTCGATCTACGTGCAGCGCGTCAACAAGCTGCTGGCGTAAGCGTAGCGGGTTTGCTCCCTTGTTCCCCTTTCCCGCGTGTGTGCAACTGTGGGGAGGGGGGCGGAGCAGAGGGCGGGCGCCGGCATCAGGCTGACGCACACAAGCCGCGCCGGCGCCTGTCCTCCCCCGGGGCCAAGTACACTCACCCCATGCCAGTCCCATCTCCCGCATCCCCTCCGCGTCGTCTTTCCCCCGATCTACAGCAAGGCCTTGCACCGGTCATCGATCGGCACATCCGCGTGCTGGTGCTGGGCAGCTTTCCCGGGGCGGCATCGCTGGCGGCGCAGCAGTATTACGCGCATCCACGCAACCAGTTCTGGCCGCTGCTGGGCGCGCTGACCGGAGAGCCGCTGGCTGACTTGCCTTACGCCGATCGGTTGGTGCGGCTGCTGTCCCATGGCATCGGCGTGTGGGACGTGCTCGGCGCCTGCGTGCGCGAGGGCAGCCTGGACTCCAATATCCGCTATCCGCAGGCCAACGATTTCGCACGGCTCAAGGCGCTGGCGCCTGCATTGCGCCGCGTCGGCTTTAACGGCGGTACGTCGGGTCGTTTCGCCGCGCAGTTCGCGGCGGCAGGCTACGAGACGGTCGTGCTGCCCTCATCGAGCCCAGCGCATGCGGCGCGTAGTTTCGAGCAGAAACTGGCGTTGTGGCGTGCGCTGCTGAACTAAGCACCGATATTCGCGCTGGCGGGCCAGCCGGACAGCAGCCTGAGCCTGGACGTCGGATCGCGGGTCGAGGGCATCGGCCGCCCGCGTGTCGAGCGCTCTTTGATTCCGACGTGCATCGATGCGATGCTCAAGGTGCCGATTCCGCTCACAACTCCACTCACAACTCCACTCACAACGCCAGCGCTGCCATCTCCCCATAAGCCCGGTTCAGCCAGACCTTGACGCGCTGGCGCTCCAGCATGCCGAGCCCGGTGGCGGCGCGATCCGGATGATTCACCGCGGCCCAGAAGCTGGTGCTTTGCTGGTCGATCTTCTGCATGGTGGTATCGGGCAGGTGGCGCAGCGTCATCACGCTGGCGCCCAGCGCTTCGGCGCGGGCGCGTTCGCCCGAGGCTTCCAGGATCTCGAAGCGATCGCCGCGGACTTCATTGAGGACCAGCACCAGCTTGATGCGGCCGCCGAACTGGTCAAGCCACTGGCGCAGCAGGTCGACCGAGTCGCGGCCCGCATCCATCACATGCCACCAGGTGAGCGTCAGGCCATGCTCTTCGGCCAGCGCCAGCACGTCGGCGTCGTCCATCCATCTTGCGAGTGCGTGCTGCGTCTGGGCCGCGAGGTCGACCAGGATGCGCCGCTGCGGGTCTTCCACGGCGTGCTCGATAATGGGGTCCAGGCTGTCGTGCTTGTCCAGCACGGCGGGCGCGGCAAAGTCGGCATAGAAGCGCAGCAGGGCGCCGTGCGACTTGTCGGTGTCGAAGCCCAGGAAGGGCATGCTCCGGTCGATAAAATGCTGGGCCAGCAGGCGGGCGACGAGCGATTTGCCGACGCCGCCTTTTTCACCACCGATGAAGTGGATGTAGCTCATATCTGCGGATCCTTTGTCGTGGAGGGCCAGGTTGGAGGGGCGTCTCGGGTTTTGCTAAGGTACGCCTGGCAGGTAAGCCTGGCAGGTAAGCGCAGAACGTAAGCGCAAAACAGCCTTACCGTAAAAGGCATTTGTGACAGTAGCAAGTAGCATGCCGCATCGGGCACCCCGGCCGCATCTGTCACAATCACGGCCATGCATGCCGGCGGGAAGTCCGCCGGCCAACGCTTTGCAGGATAGATAGACAATGCCGTATCTAGGAATTGGTTTTCACGTCATCATCGCCGTGTTCTTCGCCGTGCACGCGGTGCGCACCCAGCAGAACATGTACTGGCTGCTGATCCTGTTCGCCTTCCCGGGCCTGGGCAGCGTGGTGTATTTCTTCGCCATCTACCTGCCAGGGCTGCGCCAGACGCGGGGCGCGCGAGCCGCCAAGCGCGCCATCGGCCAGCTGGTCGATCCCAACCGCGCGGTGCGCGAGGCACGCGACGCGTTCGACCGCGCGCCCACCGTGGATCACCGCATGCGCCTGGGCGCCGCCTTGCTTGAGGCCGGCGAGCCCAAAGCCGCGCTGGAACACTATGAGGCTGCCGCCAGCGGACCGTTCGCCACTGACCCGGCGCTGCTGCTGGGGCTGGCGCGCGCGCAGTTCGCCACCRRTGGCCATGCCGCTGCCGTGGCAGCGCTGGAGCGCTTGTTCGCCGCCCAGCCCCAGGCCCGCCAGCAAGCGGACCCTGCATTGCTGTACGCGCGCGCGCTGGCCGCGTCGGACGCGCCCGGCACGCGCGCCGCATTCGAGCAGGCGCTGACCTGCGCCAACGATGCCGCCGCGCGCTGCCTGTTTGCCGACTGGTTGACGGCACGCGGGGAACCAGCCGACCGCGAGCGTGCCCAGGCGCTGTACGCGGAGATCGTGCACGACGGCAAGCACTGGCCGCGCCACGCCCGCGAGCACAACCGGGAGTGGCTGCAGCGTGCCCAGGGCGCGCTCGGCAAAGCCTGATCCCGGATCGATCCGAACCGACTTACGTGCCGCCCCGGTGGGCGGCACGCTTACATGCATTCTTCCTGACCACCATGACTCTTCTCAAACGCAAATCGATTGAAGCCGTGGCCTCGCGCCGTCCCGCGCGCGGCGCGCAAGCCGCGCAGCGCGAGGAAAAGCGCATGACCCCGCGCTTCGCGCCGGTGACTTTCTCCGAGATGGACGGCGTGCGCTACCTGCATTTCGGCACCGAATGGGTGCAAGGCGCCATGCGCCTGCGCAAGCCCGATGCCATTGAGCTGGAGTACGCGCAGCAGATGATGGCGTGGCTGTTGTTCCTGTCGCCCTCGGCGCCGGAGTTTCACGTGACGCAACTGGGCCTGGGCGCCGCCGCGCTCACCAAGTTCTGCCATCGCCAGTTCAGCCGCGCGCGCGTGACGGCGGTGGAACTCAACCCGGCCGTGATCATTGCGGGTCGCAGCATGTTCGGCCTGCGTGAAGACGACGAGCGCCTTACCGTGCGGGAGCAGGATGCGTGGGATTACGTGATGGATGGCGCGCACACCGGCGCGCTGGATGTGCTGCAGGTGGACCTGTATGACGCCACCGCGCGCGGGCCGGTGCTTGACACCACGGCGTTCTACAAGGCGTGCCGCCGCGTGCTCAAGGCGCCGGGCGTGATGACGATCAACCTGTTCGGCGACCACGACAGCTTCCCAAAGAACATTGTGCGGATCTGCGAAGCGTTTGATAACCGTGTGCTGGTGTTCCCCGAAGTGCACGACGGCAATGTCATTGCGCTTGCCTTCAATGGGCCGGCGATCGATGTGTCGTGGGATGTGCTGGAGATTCGCGCGAAGGTGCTGGAGGATACGACCGGGTTGCCGGCGCGGAGTTGGGTGAATGGTTTGCGGGCGGCGAACGCAAACCAGGAAGACGGCCTGCGGATCTGATTCAAGCCACGCGGCGGCTGGCGGCGCCGGGTTCAACGCCCAGCGCCGCCTCGCGAGACACCTCTCTGCCTCTCCGCCTCTCTCTTACTGCTTGTGGAAGAACTGCGCCAGCGACCATTCGTCGGTGCGCGCCTCGTACCTCAGGTCCTTGCGCATGGCCCACATCGCCAGTTGGCTGTGCGAGGGGATGATGGCGTGGTCGGCCAGGGCGAACCTGGCCGCGGCGCGGGCGTTCTCTTCGCGGGCTTTGTCGCTGGTCACCGTGGTCAGCGATTTCTCGATCAGCTGGTCGAGCTGGGTATTGCTGTATTTGCCCCAGTTCCAAGTGCCGTATCCCGTCTTGGGGTTCGGCGTGCCAGTGATCGATCGCAGCGCCACGTCGGCCGCCGCCGAACCCCAGCCCAGCATCTCGAACGCAAAGTCGCCCTGGCGCGCGCGGGTGAAGTACGCGGCTACCGGCAGCGTTTCCACCTTGGTCTGGATGCCGATGCGCGTGAGCATGCTGGCGGTGGCCTGGGCCACGGCGGCATCGTTCAGGTAGCGGTTGTTGGTGGCGTGCAGCGTCAGGCCGAAGCCATCCGGATAGCCCGCCGCGGCTAGCAGCTTCTTGGCGCCTTCGGGGTCATAGGCCTCTGGCTTGGTGCCGGGGTGGCCGAAGATCTGCGGCGAGACGATCGACGAGGCCGGCACGGCCAGGCCTTCCATGATGCGGCTGACGATGGCGTCGCGGTTCAGCGCGCGGCTGATGGCGGCACGCACGCGTGCGTCCTTGAAGGGGTTCTTTCCCAGCGGCTTGCCGGCCTTGTCGGTGACGTAGGGCGGGTTGTCGCGCGACTGGTCCATCTGCCAGAAGATGGTGCGCCACGAGACCTGCTGCTCGATGCGGAACTTGGGGTTCTGCCTGAGCTTGGCCACGTCCGCGGACGGCACGCTTTCGATCACGTCGACGTCGCCGGACAGCAGCGCCGCGCTGCGCGCGCCGTTGTCGGTGATGATGCGAAAGATCGCGCGATCCCATTCCGTCTTCGGGCCCCAGTAATCGGGGTTCTTCGCCATCACGATTTCCTGCCCGCGCGCGAAGCGCACGAACTTGAACGGGCCGGTGCCGATCATCGCCTTGCCAGAGTCGAAGTCCGCCTGGCTCAGCGTGGCAGCTACCTTCTTCGGCATGATCGGCACGCTGTTCAGGTCGTTGGCCAGGTTGGCGTAGTTCGGCACGCTCATGGTCAGGCGCACGGTCAACGGGTCGGGCGTGTCGATGCGCGCGATCGGCTTGGTGTAGCTGGTGAAGGAACCGGGGCTGTTGGTGAGCTTGTCGGGGCGTTCGAGCGAGGCCTTGACGTCTTCGCTGGTAAACGGCGTGCCGTCATGCCATTTCACGTTGGGGCGCAGCTTGATTTCCCAGGTGATGGCGTTGACCGGCTTCCACGACAGCGCCAGGCCGGGGATGTAGCGGGCGTTCTTGTCGAGGAACACCAGCGACTCGAAGATATGCAGCGCGATGGCGTTGTTGGGGCCAGAGTTGTTCCACTGCGGGTCCATCGAGGTCACGTCGGCAGACAAGCCGATGCGCAGGTCTTCGGCCTGCGCCGCACCGGCGGGCAGCAGCATCAGCGTGGCACTGCCGAGCGCGAGCGCGGCACCGGCTTGCAGCAGCGCGCGGCGCGGCATCATGGCGGTGAGGCTGGAGGTGTGGCGTGTGCGGCGTGTGCGGCGTGTGGCGGTCATCGGGATGCGCTCCTCGTACGGGCCGCCGCCAGGATGGGATGGCGGCGGCGGGTTCTCAGATGGGGTGGCGGGGCACGCTTGGGCCGCCCGCTTGTCCACCCCGGTTGCCCGCATTGTGCCGTCAAAACGACATCTGCGTGCGACATCGACGTCATATCCATATGCTCGCAGCAGTGGATGGCATTTGTCCACGCCCGTCGCCAGAACCGCAAGCCCAGGCGATCCCGCAGCGCTCGGCAGCCGGGTAGAATCCCGCCCATGTTTGCCAACTCCCGCACCATCACCTCGGCCCAGGCCGATGTCCACGACCACCTCGAGGCGCGCCTTGCCCGCCACCTGGCCGAGCCCTTTCGCAAGCCCATCGGCGAGCCAAGCCGGCGCGCGCTGGATCTTGCGTTGCAGCAATGGCAGCAGGCCGGGGCGGCCCCGCTGATCCTGGACGCTGGCTGTGGCGTGGGGGAGAGCACCTTGCGCCTGGCCACGGCGTTCCCCGGGCACTTTGTGATCGGCGTGGACCAGTCGGAAAAGCGGTTGACCGGGGGCAAGGACTGGTGGGATGGTCCGATGCCGGCCAATTTTGCCTGGGCGCGCGCGGACCTGGTCGACGTCTGGCGGATGCTGCAGGCGGCTCGCATCGCGGTGGATCGCCATTACGTGCTGTATCCCAACCCCTGGCCCAAGATCGGCCACCTGGGGCGGCGCTGGCAGGGGCATGCGGTGTTCCCGGCGCTGGCTGCGTGCGGCCGGTACCTGGAGTGCCGCAGCAACTGGCAGGTCTATATCGACGAGTTCGCCCGGGCCCTGGCGCTGGTCGGCCGGCCTGCGCAGGTCGAGCTGTGGCAGCCGGCCGAGGCCATCACGCCGTTCGAGCGCAAGTACGCGGCCTCCGGCCATGCGCTGTGGCGCTGCATCAGCCCTTCGCCCGCCGGCTGAAGGAAAAACGGCCCGCGCAAGGCGGGCCGTTGGTCAGGCGAAGCGACGCAGCTTAGTGGAACAGCGGCTGCTGCGTGGGCGCGTCTTCCGGCAACTCGGCGTGGACGATCTCGCCAGAGCGGTCGGCGTAAAGCGGCGTGCCGCAGTCTTCACAATACTCGGGGTCGAACAGCGCGGCGTGGCGGAAGATGTCTTCCACCCCGGCGTTGCGCAGTTCCTCGCAGATCTGCTCCAGCGGGTTGTCCTTCTCGCTGGCATCGATCTCGCCGGACTCGCGGCCGTATACCGGCCAGACGATGCCGTAGATCACATCCTTCTCGCCGCGCATGGTGAAGCCCACGCGGTATTCCTCGACTTCTTCCTCGCCGAATGCCGCCACCACGGCCGCCATCTGGCCGGCCGGCACGTCCAGCGTGCCGCACAGGTAGTTGACGGCAGCGCGCACGGTCAGCGGGCGGATGCTCTTGTCGGATTCGCGGCAGGACAGGAAGAAGGCGTCGGGCAGCAGCAGGTCGAACTCACAGCCTGGCATCAGCAGCGCGATCGAGGGCTGCACCTGGGTGCGCCATTGTTCCAGGCAGACGCTGCGCTCGGCGTGGTGCTCCTTGGCGTCTTCCTGCCAGCGGAACAGGGCCTGCTCGTGCGGCGCCACCACCACGGCCAGCAGGTAGCGCGGATCGGCCAGGATCGGCGCGGTTTCCGGCAGGTCGCGCAGGTCGACCTTGGGCGTGGTGCCGGCCATGGCGGCCGATACCAGCTTGTAGGTCAGGGCAAAGGTGTCGCTGTGCGTGCGCGGCAGCTGGTCGATGCTGTACAGGTAGGGTGACAGCGCCATCTTGGTGTTGGCCGCCAGCACATGCGCCTGCATGTGCACAGCCAGCGTCTGCGACAGCTCGGGCTTGAGCGCGCCGGACGGGATGGCGTAGCGGGTGTGGGCCAGGATGGGCGCGGCGATCAGCAGGGCGTCGTAGCTGACGCCGTCGATTTCGACGGTAGCCGATTCGGCCAGGGTCTCGGCTTGCTCGGCGAGCACGTCGGAGGCGTCGGCGTTGTGCTTGAACAGGTGTTCGAGCGCTGCGTCGAGCGCGGACTGGCTGCCGTTCTTCAGGAGCCGGCCCAGGCGTTGCGAAAGACGCCGCTCCCAGTAGCCATCCTCCATGCGGCTGCCCGAGGCATCGAGCGCAAGCGCATCGGCCACCAGACGCTCGGCGTCAGGCGAAAGACGTTGGGAAGCCTTGGGGCGAAAACCTGCCATAAGTCGAAATCATCCGTTTTTCGGTAAAACGGTATTCTACTCGCTGCGTTGACAAAAAAAGCCGCCTGGGGGCTGGGCGGCTGTATTGCATTGCGTCAGGCAGCGCCGCGCAGCGGCGGAACCGGCCAGGTTTTACTTCTGCGCGGGCGCTTGCGCAGCCTCCGGCGCGTGGGTTTCCACGCCGTGCTGCTCGCCGCCCATCGAGATGTCGCCACCCTTTGACAGCATATACAGTGCCGCGCCGGCAATGACGACGAATGCGATGAAAATCTTTGCCATGATGTCTCCTGTGCGTTTCAGGCGGGGTTGGCCGGCATGGCTGTCCCGCGCAAGGCGTTTTCTTTGTGGATGCCGGGCAGTTTGGCAGGGCAGCCTTGCGTGGAACTTACACCGGCCAACCCAAGACTTGGGGTAAGCCCGGTACAAGCGACGGTTGATGCGCTTTAGGGCCAGCGCGGATGGCGCCCCAAAGAAAAACGCCGCTGGCCATGACCTCCGAAAGAGGCGCAGAGCCAGCGGCGTCACCCCTTGGCCCCGAAGGGCCAGGGTTGCTCCGGTCAGGCAGCCAGCAACTGACGCAGCACGAACGGCAGGATGCCGCCGTGGTTGTAGTAGTCGACCTCGATCGGGGTGTCGATGCGCAGCAGCACCGGCACGCGCTGCACGTCGCCATTGGCGCGCTTGATCACCAGCGTCACGTCCTGCTGCGGCTTCAGTTCGCCTTCGATGCCTTCGATGTCGAAGGTCTCGTCGCCGACGATGCCGAGCGTCTGCACGCTGTCGCTGCCCTTGAACTGCAGGGGCAGCACGCCCATGCCGACCAGGTTGGAGCGGTGGATGCGCTCGAAGCTGCGCGTGATCACGGCCTTCACGCCGAGCAGCTGGGTGCCCTTGGCCGCCCAGTCGCGCGACGAGCCCGTGCCGTACTCTTCGCCGCCGAACACCACGGTGGGCGTGCCCTCGGCGATGTACTTCATGGCGGCGTCGTAGATCGACAGTTCTTCGCCGGAAGGCTGGTGCAGCGTTACGCCGCCTTCCACGCGGGAGCCGTCGGCCTTGACGGGCAGCATCAGGTTCTTGATGCGCACATTGGCAAAGGTGCCGCGCATCATGACCTCATGGTTGCCGCGGCGCGAGCCGTAGCTGTTGAAGTCCGCCTTGAGCACGCCGTTGGCCAGCAGGTACTTGCCCGCGGGCGACGATTCCTTGATGGAGCCGGCCGGCGAGATATGGTCGGTGGTCACGGAGTCGCCGAAGACGCCCAGCGCGCGCGCATTGCGCACGCTTGACTGCGTGGCGGCCGGTTCCATGCCGAAGCCGTCGAAGAAGGGCGGCTCGGCGATATAGGTGGACTTCGGCCAGTCGTAGACCTGGCCCTTGGTGCCCTTGACCTTGGCCCACAGCTTGCTCGGCTTCTTGACCTGCTCGTAGTTGATCTTGAACACCTTCGAGTCCATCGCGAACTTCATCAGCGCGTGGATTTCTTCCGAGGTCGGCCAGATGTCGCCCAGGTAGATCTCGCGGCCGCCCTTGCCCGTGCCCACCGGCTCGGTCATCAGGTCGCGCGTGACGTTGCCGGCGATGGCGTAGGCCACCACCAGCGGCGGCGAGGCCAGGAAGTTGGCGCGGATGTTCGGGTGGATGCGTGCTTCGAAGTTGCGGTTGCCCGACAGCACGGCGGCGGCCACCAGGTCGTTCTTGGTGATGGCCTCGTTCAGTTCCGGCGTCAGGTCGCCGGCGTTGCCGATGCAGGTGGTGCAGCCGTAGGCGGTCACGCCGAAGCCCAGCTTTTCCAGGTACGGCAGCAGGCCGGCGGCTTGCAGGTATTCCGTTACCACGCGGCTGCCAGGGGCCAGCGACGTCTTGATGTGCGGCGCCACCTTGAGGCCGGCTTCCACCGCCTTCTTGGCCAGCAGGCCGGCGGCCAGCAGCACGCTCGGGTTGGAGGTGTTGGTGCAGGACGTGATGGCGGCGATCAGCACGTCGCCGCTCTTCACGTTCACGCCGTCGGCGGTGGTGTAGGTTTTGTCGAGTTCCGCGATGTCCTTGTTGAAGCCGTTCTCGGCGGTCGGCTTGGCGAACAGCGAGGCAAAGGTGGACTTGACGTTGCCGATTTCGATGCGGTCCTGCGGGCGCTTGGGGCCGGCCAGCGAGGGGGCCACGGTGCCCAGGTCCAGCGTGACCACATTGGTGTAGTCGATTTCGCCGGCCTTGGGCACGCCGAACATCTTCTGGGCACGGAAATAGCCTTCGAAGGCGGCAATTTCTTCTTCGGTGCGGCCGGTGCCCTTGAAGTAGTCGATGGTTTTCTCGTCGACCGGGAAGAAGCCCATGGTGGCGCCGTACTCCGGTGCCATGTTGCCGATGGTGGCGCGGTCCGGCAGTGCCAGGCTGGCCGTGCCTTCGCCGAAGAACTCGACGAACTTGCCGACGACCTTCTCGCGGCGCAGCATTTCGGTGATGGTGAGCACCAGGTCGGTTGCCGTCACGCCTTCGCGCAGGCGGCCCTTCAGTTCCACGCCGACCACGTCAGGCGTCAGGAAATAGACCGGCTGGCCCAGCATGCCGGCTTCCGCCTCGATGCCGCCCACGCCCCAGCCCACCACGCCGATGCCGTTGATCATGGTGGTGTGGCTGTCGGTGCCGACCAGGGTGTCGGGGTAGTACACGCCGTCCTTCTTGTGCACGCCGCGGGCCAGGTACTCCAGGTTCACCTGGTGCACAATGCCGAAGCCCGGCTGCACCACGCCAAAGGTATCGAAGGCCTGCATGCCCCATTTCATGAACTGGTAGCGCTCGTTGTTGCGCTCGAACTCCAGTTTCATGTTCAGGTCCAGCGCGTTCTTCTCGCGGAAGTGGTCAATCTGCACGGAGTGGTCGACCACCAGGTCCACGGGAACCAGGGGCTCGATCTTCTTCGGGTTCTTGCCCATCTTCTCGGCCACGTTGCGCATGGCGGCCAGGTCGGCCAGCAAGGGCACACCGGTGAAATCCTGCAGCACCACGCGCGCCACCACGAAGGGGATCTCGTCGACACGCTCGGCGACGGGCTTCCAGTGGGCGAGTTGCTTGACGTGCTCCTCGGTGACCTTCTTGCCGTCGCAGTTGCGCAGCACGGATTCCAGTACGACGCGAATCGATACGGGCAGGCGCTCGACCGCCACGCCTAGTGCCTTGCCCAGTTGCGGCAGGGAGTAGAACTGGCCCTTGCTCGACGGGCCGATCTTGAATTCTTTCAGAGTCTTATTGAGATTGTGGGGCATTGCCTTACTCCAATCGAAGGATGGTGCGGACTTGCTTGGACTCGTAAATCGTCTATTGCCGCCGGCTGCCGGAGAAGCAGGGTCGCCGCGCGGCGCGCGGCGCGGGTTGCGCGCCGTGTTCATGCCTACTGCTTTTCTTGCTGATTGATCTTGCAGGACTGCCTTGCTGCCGAATCGCTAAATCAAGGCACGTGCCGCGTGGATTTTAGGCCAAGGCGTCTGCCGCCGTCAGCCCCTGTTGGCTTTGGCGCGTGCGAATCGCCCCTGTTTTTTTGCTCAGGCCACTCAGATCGCTCAGATCGCTCAGATCACTCAGATCACGTACAGGTCGACATACTCATTGACAGGCATAGCCTCCAGGCGCGCCTGGTCCAGCGACACCGCCAGGATCGCCTGCTGCTGCCTGGCCGGAAAACGGCGGGCCAGGTTGGTCTTGAATTTCTCCACCAGCAGTGGGATGCCCTCGTCGCGCCGGCGCTTGTGGCCGAGCGGGTAGTCCACCACGACTTCGGGCAGCACCGTGCCGTTGTTCAGCGTCACGGTCAGCGCATTGGCGATGGAGCGCTTCTCCGGGTCGTGGTAGTCGGCGGTGAACTGCGGATCCTCCACGCACACGATCTTGTCGCGCAGGGCGTCGATGCGCGGGTCTGCCGCTATCTTGTCTTCATAGTCCTCGGCGGTCAGCCGGCCGAACAGCAGCGGCACCGCCACCATGTACTGGATGCAGTGGTCGCGGTCGGCGGGGTTGGCCAGCGGGCCCTTCTTGTCGATGATGCGGATGCAGGCCTCGTGGGTGCGGATGGTGACCTGCCTGATCTGTGCTGCCGTCTTGCCCGCGGCGGACAGCTGGCCGTGCAGGGTCATGGCGGCCTCCACCGCGGTTTGCGAGTGGAATTCGGCCGGGAAGGCGATCTTGAACAGCACGTTCTCCATCACGTAGGTGCCATACGGGCGCTGGAACCTGAAGGGCTGGCCCTTGAACAGTACGTCGTAGAAGCCCCAGCCCTTGGCGCTCAGCACCGAGGGATAGCCCATCTCGCCGGTACGGGCGATCAGCGCCAGGCGCACCGCGCGGCTGGTGGCGTCGCCGGCGGCCCAACTCTTGCGGCTGCCGGTATTGGGGGCGTGGCGGTAGGTGCGCAGCGCTTGCCCGTCGACCCAGGCAAGGGACACCGCGTTGAGGATTTCGTCACGGGCGAGGCCGAGCATCTGCGCAACCACGGCGGCGGAAGCCACCTTGACCAGCACCACGTGGTCCAGGCCCACCTTGTTGAATGCGTTTTCCAGCGCGATGCAGCCCTGGATCTCATGGGCCTTGATCATGCCGGTGAGCACGTCCTTCATGGTCAACGGCTTGCGCCCGGCGGCCACGTTGTTGCGCGAGATCCAGTCGGCGGTGGCGAGGATGCCGCCGAGGTTGTCGGACGGGTGGCCCCATTCGGCGGCCAGCCAGGTGTCGTTGAAATCGAGCCAGCGGATCATGGCGCCGATATTGAAGGCGGCCTGAACCGGGTCGAGCTGGAATTGGGTGCCGGGTACCTTGGCGCCGTTGGGGACCACCGTGCCGGGCACGATCGGGCCCAGCAGCTTGGTGCAGGCCGGATACGACAGCGCTTCCAGGCCGCAGCCGAGCGTGTCGATCAGGCAGTTGCGGGCCGTGTCGTAGGCCAGCGCGCTCTTGACCTGATACCTGGTGACGTAGTCGACGATGTCGGCCATGACCGGGTCCGGTTCGGGGCGGACGTTCGAAATATGCGCGGACATGGGATTCCCTCGGCGTTTTGTGCTTCCTGGTGCCCATGGGGCTGTGGCCGGACGATGCCAGGCTACAGCCCCTTACTACTGATTACCGCTTACTGCTCTTACTGCCTTTACTGCTCTTATTGCTTATAGGTTGGTGCTTACTGCTTGGGGGCGGCCGGTGCCTGGGCGGCATCGGCTGCCGGTGCCGACGGGGCAACCAGCAACGGGGTGGCTACCGGTGCGCGCAGCGCGCCTGCCTGGGTCGGGGCCGAGCCGCCAGCCTGCATGTCCGCGGTCTGGCACTCGTCGGCCAGGCGCTGGCCGGCGTTCTTGTTGAACAGCATGGCCTTGCTCGGGATCACAACCAGGTCCAGGCCGGAGCGGGCGTCGAAGTAGCGGTCGGCGCCGGTTACGGTGGACAGGCGGGGCAGGCGGTATTCCTTGCCCTCCCAGTTCACGGTGATGACTTCATCGCGCTGCATGTTGCCGCCGATGTACAGGACATGGCCCAGTTCGCACTGCCATTTTTCGCCACTGGGGGCGGCCGCAGGTGCTGCCGCGGCAGCCTTCTTGGTGCTTTTCACATGAGCCTTCTTGGCGGGAGCGGCCTTCTTGGCCGGTTCCTGGGCCATCGCGACACCGGCGGTGGTCAGCGTAAATGCGCCGATGCAGGCGGCGAGGACGAGATGCTTCATTCTGTGGGTTCCTTCTGGAGTTGGGTCAAAGGCGGTGATTGCCAGGAAGGCCGGCAGTCACAGGTCCGCCGCTATTCTCTACGATTTGAAAGTCGGGGCGTAGTGCCCCTACTATCGGTTACATAATTCGGTGTAGCCCAGGCCACGCAAGGGGGCGCCTTCGCTACATGGCAAGGCGGTTTGCGGCCTGCACAGCCTATTTCCGTTTTCCGATCGGCACGAACTTCAGGTTTTCCGGCCCGGTGTAGTTGGYGCTGGGGCGGATGATCTTGTTGTCGATGCGTTGCTCGATGATATGCGCAGCCCAGCCCGAGGTGCGCGCGATCACGAACAGCGGGGTGAACATGGCGGTGGGCACGC
>NZ_JBFRDD010000015.1:0-138379 GCF_052113425.1 Cupriavidus sp. YAF13 | reverse complement strand
CTGGAAAGCATCGCGCCCGAAAGTTAACACTTCGGCGCAGCGTTTACAACTTCCTCTGACGCTACATACAAAAATGCCGTTCAGCTCTTAACTGAACGGCATTAGTCCCTATTGGGGGATTTTCTCAGGGAAATACCGTTCGTGTTGCAAACAGCGCACGCTAGCCTATCCGTGCTGAGAGCATCATTGCTTATCCATCGTGACCTATTCCGCGCTATGCAAAACAAGCGCCCGGCAGCAGGATTGGATCCATCACTCGGGTCAAGGCAGCACCGCACGGCTATCTCTACGGCCGCGCTCAGTTGGACGTCAGGGTTGTTTTTGGGATCGCTGCGGCGAGAATCGGTGCCTGTGAGAGGACGCGGCGCCTTCGTTGCTTAAATTCTAATCAAATCCGCAGCGGCCGTCGGCTGTCTGCCCCCGCCCGGCTTGTCCACAGGCTTATCCCGTGGCGCGATGGACAAATCCCTGCCCTCGGGCGCCTCCTTCAGGCCGGCCCGGGCTTGAACTTGGTTTTCGTCGCTGGCACCCGGCGCCTGGGCGACACCAGGCGGCGCGTCGCTGTCGCTTCCACTTCGGCGCGCTCGGCCCGCCGAAGCGCCGCGTCGAGTTCGGCTCGCAGGCCTCGTTGTGCCGCCTCGCCATGGTCAAGCGCCTGTTCTGCCTCCCCCAGTTGTCGGCTGAGCGTTTCGCGCTCGGCCTGCAACCGCACCCGCTCCTCCGCGCCCGCGACGGCCGCGTCTTGCGCCCTCACCTGCACCGCGGCCATCTCGGCGCGCAACTCCGCCGCCACCAGCTCTGCCTTCTGCCGCAGCGTGCGCTCCTGATCAATCTCGCGCAGCGCGCGGCGCTCAGTGGCGCTGGCCCGCTCCTGCGCTACCGCGACCTGCTCGCGGGTGCGCTCCAGGTCCGTCGAGAACTGCGTATGCATTTCGCCCAACTGGCGCTCGATCCCCTCGATCTGGCGCTTGCCCTCCTCCTGACGCGCCTGCGCGGCTGCGTGGGCCTGGCGCTCGGCTTCCAGTTCCCCTTGTAGCGCCGCACGCGCCTGCCGGACGGCGTCGAGTTCAGCCTGCACGACGGTTTTCTCCTGCTCGGCCACCGCCAGAGCGGCCCGCGCCTGGTCGCGCCGCGCTTCGGCCTCGCTCGCTTGGTGTCGGGCCTCCACGCGCAGCGATGCCAGTTCGCCGGCGGCAGCCTCGTTGGCGGCTTGCCAGATCGACTGCACGGCATCGGCGGCGATCTGCTTGAGCGCGTCCGGCAACTCGGGGTGCGCGATGGTCACGCGCATCTTGTCGCGCATGTCGTGCCAGAACTGCGCCAGCACCTCGGTCGGCGTGCCCATGCTGCCCTTGCGCACCAGCCCGTAGAGCTTGTTGGCGGTGGGCGTGATGCCGTAACGGAAGAACAGCAATCCGCACACCTCTCGATAGAGAGCACGAGTTTCCGGGAAGCGTTCGCGCAGTTTGACGATGTCAGCCTGCAGGATTTGCTCGTTTGCCGTGGTTTCTGGGCTAGCGGTCATGAGTTTTGAAGAGAATCCAGCAATTTTTAAATATTACTACGTAATACGTAAAATAGCTTGAATAAGCAAACAGGCTTTAGACATAACTGTTGTTCTGTCTGTTGTTCTGTCTGTTGTTCTGTCTATAATTACGTCTAATTTGCGAACGCGCCTCACGCCTCACCCATGGAATCCAGCCAGCTGTCCCTCGCCACCCTGCCCGCCACCCCGATCGAGCGCTTGCGCTTGCCCGCCGAGCTATCCGGCGCCGCCGGCAGCAACCGGGCGCGCGGCGGCACCCCGCAGATCTCGGCCGCCGACGATCTGGCGGCGGTGACGGCCTGGCTGGCCCGCTACGCCGACACCCCCGCCACCCTGCAGACCTATCGGCGCGAGGTGGAGCGGCTGCTGCTATGGGCCGTGATGCAGCATGGCAAGCCGCTGTCGTCGCTGACCCATGAAGATCTGCTGGTGTACGAGCGCTTCCTGGCTGACCCGCAGCCAGCCTGGCGCTGGGTGATGGCGTCGCGCAAGAAACTGGCGCGTGGTGCGCCCGAGTGGCGGCCTTTTGCCGGGCCGCTCTCCCCAGTCAGTGCGCGGCACACTATGGTGATCCTCAATGGCTTGTTCGCCTGGCTGGTCGACGCGGGCTACCTGGCCGGCAATCCACTGTCGCTGGCGCGCAGCCGGCGCAGCCTGCCCAAGCCGCGCATTACCCGCTACCTGAGCCACGACATGTGGCAAGCGGTCAAGGACGCCACCGATGCCATGCCGGGTACGACCGAAAGTGCGACCGAGCGCGACCGCCTGCACGCGGCGCGATGCCGTTGGCTGCTGACCGTGCTGTATCTCGGCGGCTTGCGCGCAGCGGAAGTGGCCAGCACGCGCATGGGCGCGTTTTTCTGCCGGCGCGACAGCCGGGGCCTGGAGCGGTGGTGGATGGAGGTAACGGGCAAGGGCAACAAGACGCGGCTAGTGCCGGCCACCGATGAGCTGATGGCGGAGTTGGCGCGCTATCGCGAGGCCTACGGCCTGCCGCCGCTGCCATTGCCAGGTGAGGATCGCCCCATCGTGCTGCCGATCATTGGCAAAGAAAGACCCTTGTCACGCGGCGCGCTGCATCTGGTGCTCAAGGAGATCTTCGCGATGGCGGCCGAGCGCCTGCGCGCGCGCGGACCGGATTGGGAAAGCCGGGCCGAGGTACTGGCCGGCGCCTCGGCGCACTGGCTGCGCCATACGGCAGGTTCCCATATGACGGACCAGCAGGTGGACCTGCGCTTCGTGCGGGACAACTTCGGGCATGCGTCCATCGCCACGACCAGCGCATACCTGCATACGGAAGACGATGCGCGGCATGAGGCCACGCAGGAACGGCACCGTATTGGGTGGAAGCGTCAGTACTAGCAGCCCCCTTTCCCTGCCAGCGCTCATACCAGATTTGGATCAACTGTCGGCGATTCACCTGCCTCGATGAGTGCCATGTGCAGCGTTTTGTTGGCAAGCCCAGCGCTTCGTCCAGCCGAACGGATAAATGAGGCGAGCCGATCGCGCCAGGGCTAGCACGGCCAGCACAGCGCACTACGCGCTCAACGTTTGCACGTATCCCTGCACCGAATGCCGGAATGCCCTTGGCGTGAGGTTGAACTGCTCGCGAAATGCGGTGGCAAAGTTTGCCGCGCTGGAGAAGCCGACTTGCGCGGCAATGTCGACGATCTTCAACGAGGTCTCTGCCAGCAGGCGCTTCGACAGGAGCAGTCGGCTCTCTCGCAGGTATTCGAATACGGTCTTGCCCAGCTGCTCGCGGAAAACACGCGATAAGCGTTTTTCGTGGGTACCAAAGCGCCGTGCGAGCTCTGCCAGGTTCGGCGTGGCGGCAAGGCTATCGGTCAGATACTGGGCGACCGCCTGAACCAGTACCTGGTCCCCGCTGAGGGTTGAAGGCGACAGCACGACATCGTCCGCAGGGCGCCGCGCCGCCAGCGCGAGGTGAATCCTGATGCGCGCCGACACCTCCACCGGCTCGGACTGCCTAAGGATATAGTCCACTCCACCGTTCTGCAGACCGTACAGGCGTTCCTCGATGCTGTTGGCGTCGGTCAGAAAGATAACGGGGATGTCCCTGGTCCGTGGATTCGCCTTGAGCAGGCGGCAGGCGGAGAAGCCGTCGAGGCCAGGCAGCCGCACGTCCAGCAGGATCAGGCTGGGCGAAAGCGCTTGCGCCCGGTGATAGCCCTGCGCGCCATCGAATGCCACGCTGACGCGATACTGCTCGCTGCACAGCAGTTCGATCAATGGGCGCAGCTCGTCGGGCCGGCTGTTGACGATCAAAAGATGGGCGCGGGCAACACCGGTGCCGGCGGTCTTGCCCTCCGTGCCATTTTCACTATGCGAGACAGATCCATGCGACGTATAAGCGGTCATATTGAGCCATAGGCGGAAATACCAGCCGGGTCATCTCGGCCTCATGTGCGATCACACGATCCGGCGAGAGAGACGTTCCCACCACTACCTGTCCGCCGCCAGGAGCGTGACGCCCAGCCGATGGAAAGTACATTGCCTGCGCGGGCCACGCCGACGCATCGGGCGTCACTCCCTGCCCTCGCCACCGTGTTCCAGATGGACACTCCGGATAAGCCAATGGCACGCTTTCTCCCGCGAAAGTCCATCGCTGGATCGGGACGAGATGTTATCAGGGATATCAAACAAGACAAGCAGTCAGCCAAACAATATTGATAAATAAAAATTCCAATCCTGTCGAGATCCCAAAGTCCAAAGCACCTCTTCCAATCCATCCATCAACCAACATTGCCTTGCGCTTATGAATTGCTTTTCATAATTCGTAAATTCCAAAAAACCACATTAGACATACCTCCCTCATTTGGGTGAGGTTGACGCATTGACCGCATCTCCGTAAGCGTGTCACCCATACGCGTCCCAACTTGCGACCACGGGGCCTGGAAGCCATCGCTCCGAGTCGCTCCGCCATAGGAAATCGGCCATTGATCCCCTCGGACCGGGGGATATTTCTGGAAAAACGCTGTCACTCATACCCTGGCGCCACGAATCCCCCGCCGCATCGCCCCACGAAAGCACTCCGCTCAAGCAAGGCAACGTGCTATTTCTCCCTACTTTTTAGATTGTCAAAAAATGTAAGCAATTCGCCTATTCAAAGGTTTTTTCCTATCCAGCAAACACTTGCATTGAATTGGACTCCTAGAATCCGTCCCGAATTGCTTGCACGATGCAATACGTCAGCGCTAAATCCAGCTTTGCGTACCAGCCGGCAACCTAATAAAACATATATCTTGAGAGAACCAGCCGGCATGAGAGTGCTTTCGATTGTGGGAACTCGGCCCGAAGCCATTAAGATGGCGCCGCTCGTGCAAGCGCTGAATCGCGAGCCTGGCGTGCACAGCGTGCTGTGCGTCAGCGGCCAGCACCGGCAGATGCTGGATCAGGTGATGTCGCTGTTCGCGCTGCAGGCGGACTATGACCTCGATATCATGGCGCCAAACCAGACGCTGAACGGCCTTTTCGGCCTCCTGGTGGCACGCTTCGATCAGGTGTTCGGCGGCGTCAGGCCCGATCACGTCTTGGTGCACGGCGATACCACCACAGCCGCTGCCGCGGCAGTCGCGGCCTTCCATCGCGGCGTCCCGGTGGCGCATGTGGAGGCAGGGCTGCGCACCGGCAATCTGGCCTCGCCCTTTCCGGAAGAGATGAACCGCCGCGTGGTGGATGCGATCAGCGGCCTGCTGTTTGCACCGACGCCGGCTGCGCGCGACAACCTGCTCAAGGAAAACCTGGCCGGCGAGATCTTCGTCACCGGCAACACGGTGATCGACGCACTTGCCCTGACCTGCCAGCGCCTGGACGACGACGATGCCTGCCTAGCCAACACCATCGCCGCCCGCCATGCATGGTTGAACCCGCGCCGCCGCCTGTTACTGGTGACAGGCCATCGCCGCGAGAGTTTCGGCGAGGGGTTCGAGCGGATCTGCGAAGCACTAGCCCTGCTGGCGTGCCGTGCCGACGTGGAGATTGTCTATCCGGTTCACCTGAATCCGCGTGTGCGCGAAACCGTCATGCGCACGCTCGCCGGCATCGGCAACGTGCATCTGATCGATCCACTCGAGTATCTCGATTTTGTCTGGCTGATGCGCAGAGCCTACTTGGTGCTGACGGACTCCGGCGGCGTGCAGGAGGAAGCGCCGCACCTGGGCAAGCCCGTGCTGGTGATGCGCGACACCACCGAGCGGCCGGAAGCGGTGGCTGCCGGCACCGTCAAGCTGGTAGGCACCGACACCAACCGCATCGTAGCCGAGGTCAACCGCCTGCTGGACGACACCGCGCTCTACGAGCAATGCCGCCGGCAAGTCAATCCCTATGGCGACGGGCGAGCCTGCCAGCGCATCGTTGCCGCCCTGTGCGGCCACCCCCTCGAGGACTTCCGGCCCGCTGCGCGGACGGCCTGAGCGGCACCTCCCCCTCCCAAGAATCTCTTGCTATTTCTCCACCTATCTGCGCCATGGTCTTGCGTCTTTGTCATCTGCCTTACCTTGCCCGCTTCCGGCGCGGCCTATTCCACGCCGCCCTGGTGCTGCCGCTGACGGCCTTTGCCGGGGTGCCCGGAGACGCCATCCGCGCGCTGGAGGCCGACACCTGGTTGAGCCGTACCGTGACGCTCGCCGATCTCGGGTTCACTGCGCCGGTGATCATGAACCATAGCGATTCGCGTCACGAGTTCTATCTGCCGGTACCGCGCAACGTACCGCTAGCGGACGCCTCGATCGCGTTCGACTCGCACTATATAAAGACAGAGGATGGCCGCACCAACCTGCTGCTTTCCATCGACGGCCGCCCCGCCTTCGCGCGCCGCTTTGAAAACGGCGAAGGGGAAGCTGCCCGCGCGCTGGCCGTCGAGCGGCGCGCGCGCGCGAGCGGCTTCGTCCGGCTAGGCGTGATCTGGTCGTCCAATACCGCGCAACGGCTGTGCGAGATCGACCGCCCGCTGGGCAACGCACTGACGATCGCGCCCTCCACCCGCCTGAGCTATCGCTATGACGCCGCGGCCCTGCCCACCCTGGAAGACGCCTGGGCCTCGCTGCCGGCCAACACGGCCATCCTGTTTGCCGCCAACCGGCTAGACCGCGCCGCCTTCGACGCCGCGTGGCGGATCGGCGTGGCGCTGGAGAACGGCGGCAAGCGCGCCACCATGCGAGCCTTCCCCGCGCCAGGCGATATCATCGACACGCGTGAACTGAACGTACCGGCGGGACTGCGGCAGGTACCGGCCTTCGCGGCGCTGGATGCCAGCGTGCAGCACCGCGTCGGCAGCGAAGCGGAACTCGGTGCGCTGCTGGTGCTGGGCGCGCCTGCCGTCACCGCGGACCTGGCGGTGGTGGACGCCGCCCTGCAAGCCAGGCTGAAGACCGCGCTGGATGCGCTGGCGGCGCAACTGCAGGACGATGCGGATGCCGCGCGGGCCTTCGCCGCCTGGCGCGCCAGCCGCGCGCCAGTGGCAGGAGCACCGCTGTCCGCCAAGCAGATCCAGCTGACCATGCTGGGCGGCCACCCCGTCATCGCCATCGCCCCGGATGCAGGCGCCGAAGCCGCCGGCATCCTGAGCGGCTTGTGGCGCCGCACCCTGGATTCGCGCAAGGTAGCGGTACGCGCCGCCATGCAGCCCGACCAGGGCGAGCACTCGGCCACGTCGCTGAGCAGCCTAAGCAACGCTGACAGCAACCTCGACGTGATCGCGCGCGCCGACTGGACCGCCAGCTTCCCGCTCAGCGCTGCGGCCATCGATGGCCGCGCGCCCAGCGAGCTGGTGGTGGATGTTGCCGCCGCGCCGGGTGCCTCCGGCAGTCCGCCTGTGGTCTCGGTATTCTGGAACGACGTGCTGCTGGCGGCTCGCCAGATCGAGGCCAACGGCCGCCGCAATCGCCTGCTGGCCCAGGTTCCGGGCTATGCCCTGAACGTGCGCAACGTGCTGCGCGTATCCTTCCAGCGCCAGCCGGTATCGGTCGACTGCAACGAAACCCCGCAGGGCTACCCGGTCACCGTGCTGCCGAGCAGCCACCTGCGCTCGGGCGCCGCCAGGACGGACGGCTCCTTCGTCAGCCTGCTGCCGCTGATGGCTGGCCGGCCGCAGCTGATCGTGCCGGAAAGCTATCTGCTGGACGCCGGCGCCCGGCTGGCCCAGGTGGTGCGTCTGGCAGCCGCCAGCGGCTTGTCGCCCTATGGCGCGGAACTGGTGTTGGCCGGCAAGGATCAGGCCGCCCGGCCCACCCGTCCCTTCCTGGCCATGGATGTCAAGCTGCAAGGCATAGAGCCCAAGGTACGCGTGCCCGCCCAGGGCCACCTCCAGATCAATGGCCGTGAAACGCAGTGGCTGGACGTCGCCGGCGTGGCCGGCCTCGGCGCCGCCGAAGTGATCGGTGGCGGTGGCCGCGACGGCATCCTCTGGCAGGCCATGGGCGCGCCGGGAGGCCGCCCGGGACAGCCCTTCGTGTTCAACAGGGGCAACGTCATGGTGGTCGGCGCCGACGGCCCGCGCGCCTGGCTCGACAGCGCCAACCCGGACAGCGATCCCTCCGAAACGCCCGGGATCCTCCAGAAACTGCGCCGCATGGCCGCCAGCCACCTGCTGATCCTCGGCGTTGGTTCCTGCCTGGCAGCCCTGCTGTTCTTCGCCTATCTCGCCAACCGCGCGCGCCGGACAAAGAAGTAAGCCACCCATGTCGTTCCTGTCCTCCATGTACTGGCCCTACCTCGTCGCCGACTATTACCGCGGCCTCGAGATCGTCACCGCCGTCGTGGCCACGCTGATCCTGCTGTCCAGCATCGATGACCTGTTCATCGATCTCTGGTACTGGCTGCGCGAGGCCTACCGCGGCCTGGTCGTGCGGCGCCGTCACAAGCCGCTCTCCACCGGGCAACTGCGCGCGTGCGAGGAACAGCCGCTCGCCATCATGGTGCCGGCCTGGCTGGAGTTCGACGTCATCGCGCCCATGCTGGAAAACATGGTTTCCACGCTGGAATACCAGAACTACATGATCTTCGTCGGCACCTACTGCAACGATGCGCGCACCATCGACGAGGTGGAGCGCATGCGCCGCCGCTACCGGCAGCTGGTGCGCGTGGAGGTGCCGCACAACGGCCCCACCTGCAAGGCGGACTGCCTGAACTGGATCGTGCAGGCCATCCTGCTGCATGAACGGGACATGCCCGCGCCCTTCGCCGGCATGATCCTGCACGACAGCGAAGACGTGCTCCACCCGCTCGAACTGAAGTACTACAACTACCTGCTGCCGCGCATCGACTTCATCCAGTTGCCGGTCGCCTCGCTCGAACGCAGCTGGTACGAACTGGTGGCCGGCACCTATATGGACGAGTTCGCCGAGTGGCACACCAAGGATATGGTGGTGCGCGAAAGCCTGTCGAAGATGGTGCCGTCGGCCGGCGTCGGCACCTGCTTCTCGCGCCGCGCGCTGGTGGAGCTGTCGGCGCAGACCAACAACCAGCCCTTCAACACCGACAGCCTGACCGAGGACTACGACATCGGGGCACGCCTGTCGCGGCGCGGCATGAAGCAGATTTTCGGCAAGTTCAAGGTGGAGTACGCCACGCGCCGGGTGTCGTGGTTCGGCCTGGGCAAGGAAAAGATCGGGACCATCTCCATGCCGCTGGGCGTGCGCGAGTATTTCCCCGACACCTTCCGCACCGCCTACCGGCAAAAGGCGCGCTGGCTGCTGGGCATCGGCCTGCAAGGCTGGCAGCAAGTCGGCTGGTCCGGCTCTCTGACCACCAAATACCTGTTGTATCGCGACCGCAAGGGCCTCGTGACCTCCTTTATCTCGATCCTGGCCTATCTGCTGCTGGCCAACTTCCTGCTGTTTTACCTCGCCGATGCCATGGGCTGGTGGACCGTCCACTATCCTCCGCTGTTCCGGCCCGGGAGCTGGCTGGTCACGCTGATGTGGCTCAACACCATCGCACTGGCGCTGCGCACGCTGCAACGGATCTACTTCGTCGGCAGCATGTACGGCTGGGAACATGGCCTGCTGTCGGTGCCGCGCATGATGATCGGCAACTTTATCAACGCCATGGCCGCTGCGCGCGCGTGGCGGCTCTTTCTTGGCCACATGTTCTTTGGCCAGCGGCTGGTGTGGGACAAGACCATGCATGACTTCCCTTCGTCAGATCAATTGACGCAGCAGCGGCGCCGGCTTGGCGAACTGCTGCTGTCGTGGCACGCCATCGACGAGACCAAGCTGGCCCACGCCCTCGACCTGCAGGCCACCGCGCACCGGCCGCTCGGCAAGATCCTGCTGGAGCAAGGCTGGCTGGACGAGGTCACCCTGCTCGAAGCGATTGCCTTCCAGCAGAACATGGCCCCCTCCACCGCCGCACCGCACGGAGCCGCCGCATGAGGGCGCGCACCCGTTTGATTGTCCTGCTCTCGTCGCTGAGCGGCGCCGCCCTGCTGCCGGCGGCCCCCGCGTTCGCCGAGCCGGCCGCCAGCGAAGCGCCACTCAGGGGCAAAGCCTGGCAACTGGCCGACGAAGGCTACAAAGCCTATGACAAGGGCAGCTACGCAAAAGCCCAGGCCAGGGCGGAAGCCGCCATCCGGCTGCGGCCGGACGTGGCGCAGCTGCACCTGCTGCTGATCTACTCGCTGCAAAAGCAGGGCAAGCTGGCGCAAGCCGAACGCGCCGTGGCGGCCGCCAGCGCAGCCGCAGCCGACAGCCCCGCCCTGCGCGAGGCGCACGCCGCGCTGCGCGCCGGCGCCCAGGGCAGCGCGGCCCCGGCCACGCAGGCCTTCCGCACAGGCTATCCGTTTGCCACGCAAGCCTACGCCGCCTACAACGATGGCGACTACAAGACCGCCGCCGTCGCCGCGGAGAAAGCATTCGCCGCCGACCCGAGCCAGGGCGCGTGGGCGCTGCTGTGGCAGGACGCCCTGGCCGCGCAAGGCGACGACAAGGGTGCCCTGCGGGCCATCGAACGCGCGCTGGCCGCCGGCGCGCCCAACCGGTCCGACCTGATCGCGCGCCGCCAGGGCCTGCTGCGCCAGATGTCGGTACCCTCCGCCCGGGCTGGCTACCAGGCGCTAATCGCCAATCGTCCGGCCGACGCCATCGCACCGGCCCGGCAGGCGGTCGCGCTGGCGCCCGACACGGCCAGCCACCGCCTGCTGCTTGTCACCGCGCTGATGCTGGACGAACAGCTCGCCGAAGCGGAAAGCGCAGCTGGCGAAGCGCTGCGGCAAGACAGCGAAGATACCGTGGCCCTGCTGATGCGGGCCTACCTGCGGCAGCGCCAGGGCAAGACCGCCCAGGCGGAAGCCGACTTCGACAGCGCGCTCGGGCAGGACTGGCTGGAAGACGAGCAGCGGCACAACGTGCGCCTGATCGCCGCCGACGCGGCGCTGGCCGCCGGCAACGGCCAGCGCGTGCAGGCGCTGCTGGCCGCGCTGGACGGCAAGGACAAGGCCGTGCGCAGGCGCCTGGACGAAGCCGGCCGCGCGCGGGCGCCCAAGGCCGCGCTGACGCTCGCCAGCTTTCCGCCCCCGGTACAGCACTGCCGCGACACGCCCTATGGCACGGCGTGCGAACTGCTGCCGGCGGACGCCTCCGGCGGCAGCCCTGCCGCGCTGGCCTATGCCGCCTACGGCCGGCACGACTACCAGGAAGCGATCGCGCAAGCGCGCAAGGCCGTCGAGCACGACCCGGGCGAGCAAAGCCAGGCGCTGCTGACCACCGCGCTGGCGGCCGGCAACCGCATGCAGGCCCGCGAGGCCGCCACGCGGCTGAATACCGCGCTGGAGCGGCAAGCCGGCGATGCCGGACTGCTGATGCAGCGCGCCTATGTCAATCAGCGGCTGGGCATGCCGGAACAAGCCTTGCGCGATATCCAGGCCGCCCGCGCCACCGGCAAGGCACCACCGCTCGCCATCCTCGACGAGGGTTATGCGCGCGCCGGCGCGGGCGACAAGCGCGGCGCCACGCAAACGCTGATGCAGGCCATCGACCAGGCCGATGCGGGCGCGCTCGCCCTGGACGAGGAGCAGCGCTACAACACGCGCGGCGCGATCGCGGGATTCTCGCGCGAGTGGGGAGGCTATGTATCCGCGGGTTACCGCGGGGCCCGGCCGGCGGCGGCGGATTTTGGCGGCGCCGCCATTTCCACGCCGGGCGATGCGGCCTTCGGCACCGCGGAGATCTTCTGGCGCCCGCCAACCTTCCTCAACACCTCGGACCGGACCTTCGAACTCTACGGGCGCCTGTCGAGCACGATCTACGACAATGGCGGCAAGACRCACGCGCAACGCCTGTCGGACCCCTGCGGCGGCGCCGCGGCGGCCCACACGGACCTGGGCGAGTCGCGCAGCCGCGGCATCACCGGTGTGCCCACCACGGTGGGCGCGCTGGGGCTGCGCTTCACGCCGTCGCATGAGGTTGGCCTCACCTTCGGGCTGGAGCGCCAGTTCCTGCTCGGCACCGCCACCCGCAGCGGCATGCTGATCCCGGCCGACGCCAGCCAGCGCTGCGCGCTCAACCGGCAAGACCAGAGCGCCCGCTATGAGGCCGATGCCGGCTCCGGCGGATGGCTCACCTATGTCACCTACGGCATCTACGAAGGCAGCGGGCTGCGGCTGGATGTGCCGAGCTGGTTCACCGTTGAAGGCTATGTGCAGGGTGGCTACAGCTTGCAGGATATCGCCGCGCGCTACTCGCTGCGCGACAACAGCACCGGCGCCGAGACCGCAAGCGGCTCCGGCCGCCTGCGCCGCGACCAGGCCTTCGCAGCCGGTGAGATCCGGGCCGGCCGCAGCTTCCGCCTCGACGCCATCGACGAGCGGTTGATCCTGTTCCCCTACGTGGTGCTGGGCGCCGACTGGCTGTGGCAGAAGAACCGCGCCTCCGGCACGCTGGGCACGGTGTCGGGCAGCACCGGCCTGCAAGGCAACGGCGCCACCTGGTCGATTGGCGCCGGCCCCGGCTTCAACCTGCGCTACTGGTTCCGGCAGGACCGATACAACGCGCCGCGCTCCTACCTGGACTGGGGCGTGCAATACCGCGCGGGGCTCGCCGGACACTCCAATCGCGCCAAGGGGCTGTTCATGAACCTGACGCTCTCTTACTGACACGCCGATTGCGGCGCTCCCCGCCATGGCTCCCAAAGGAATGACACCCATGCACCTGTCTTGCGAAACACCGCTGCGCCCGCCTCGGCGCGTGCGCACCTGGCTGGGCCGCGGCCTGGCCGGCGCCGCCCTCGCCTGGTCGGCCATGGCCTGCGCCGACAGTTCGTCGATCATCATCGAAGGCAAGGACAACTGGCTGTTCCCGGGCTGGGGCAGCCTGACACACGTTGATACGGCCGGCATCGATGCGTCCGCGGCGCTGGTGACCGAGGTGCGCAGCGCGCTGATGGCGCGCGATATCCGGCTGGTGGTGGTGCTGCTGCCAGACAAGGCGCGTTTCTACCAGGACAAGCTGCCGGACGGCAAATCCATGAGCGCCGACGTCGCCGCACGCTACCAGACCGTGCTCGGCAGACTGCGGCAGGCGGGCGTGCCCAGCTTCGACGATGAAGCCGTGCTGCTCAAGCTCAGGAACGAAGGGCGCGACGTCTATTACCGCACCGACCAGCACTGGACGCAGGCCGCCGCCGACGCCACCGCGCGGGCCACCGCCGAGATGGTCGCGCAGCAGGTGCCGAAGCTCGCCGGCCAACCCGGCAGCGGCATGGCGCTGGGCGCCTTGTCCAACGAGCGGCGCTACGGCGATCTGGCTGAACTGTTCCTGACGCCCGAGCGCAAGAAGGCGGTCGGGCGCGAAACGTTCACGATACGCAAGACCGCCGGCAACCAGGGCCTGCTGGACGACGCCGCGGCGCCGGTGCATGTGACCGGCCACAGCATGGTCCAGCCCTATTTCGGCTATCCGCAGATGCTCTCGAACACGCTGGACCGCCCGGTCTCGGTCAACTGGAAACCCGGCAACGTGGGGCCGTGGGTCATGCTGCTGGAGTACCTGGAATCCCCCGCCTTCCGCCAGCAGCCGCCGCAGGTGCTGGTCTGGCAACTGTTCGAGCCCGCCTTCTCGCAGGGGCCCGACGCGCGCGGCCTGTGGGACAACGCCTCGCTGATGAGCGCCGATACCTGGCGCAAGCGGCTCCAGGCCGCCGTGGGGCGCTAAAGGCATGACCATCAAGCACGATACCGAGCCATCCCACCGCCTGGGCGCGGCCGTGTGCGCCACCCTGCTGGTGGCCGGCCTGGCCTGGGGCGTTCACTCGCTGTGGCAGGCCCGCTCGCGTCTTGCCGGGCTGGCGCCGTCCGCCTGGATGGACGGCACCGCGGGCCAGACGCTCAGGAAAGCGCTGCGCCTGCCGGCGCAAGCGCAGGTGGAGACCGGCCAGGCCGCGCTGCGCTACCGGTTGCTGGGCAACCTTGGCGAACAGGTGGTACAGGGATGCCCGGGCTGGCTGTTCTATCGCGACGGCCTGCAACCGCAGCCCGGCCACGCGCAAGCCTTCGCCGAGCGCTTGCGGCTGATGCGGTACTGGGTTGGCGAGTTGCGCGCGGCCGGGGTGCGGGTGCTGGTCGTGGCCGTGCCCGACAAATCGCGCGTCGAGGCGGCACGCCTGTGCGGCTTGCAGGCATCGCAGGAGATGCGCGAGCGCCTGGACGACTGGCACGCCAGCCTTGCCGCCAGCCAGGTGCCGTATGTGGACCTGCGCGCTGCGCTGGACACCCGCACGCCTGGCTATTTCCGCACCGACGTGCATATGAACAACCACGGCGCCACCACCAGCGCCGAAGCAGTCGCAGCGGCAGCCCTGCCCTTCCTGGGGCAGCCAGGCCAGCAACGCTACGCCGTCGGCAACGCCGCCAGCGCCACCGCGCGCGTGGGCGACTTGCTAGTGCTGGCCGGCCTGGGACACGCCCCCGACCGCTGGCGCCCGCTGCCCGACCTGGTGCGGGAGCAAACCATCAAGCCGGAGACCGCGGGCGGCCTGCTCGACGAGGTGGCGCCGCCCGAGGTGTTGCTGGCCGGCAGCTCCAACGGCCGGCGCAGCCACTTCGCCGAGCGCCTGGGCATGCGGCTGGGCCGCCAGGTCTGGAACCTGAGCCTGGACGGCGGGCAGTTCTCCGGCGCGCTCCAGGCCGCGCTCCGGCAACGCGCGCAATGGCCTGCCAGCCTGCGGCTGGTGATCTGGGAATTCTCGGAGATGGCGTTGTCCCTGCCGCTGACCGAGGAAGAGAAAACAACCCTGGCCACCCTGCCATCGCGGTAAGGGACAAGCCATAGCCAACCACCATGCTCTTCAACTCCCTGCTCTTCCTGCTGCTGTTCCTGCCCGTCGCGCTGCTGGTGCATTACCTGCTGGGCGCCCGGTCCCTGCGCGCGGCCGCCGCATGGCTGTGCCTGACCTCGTTCGTCTTCTACGGCTGGTGGAACCCGCAGTTCGTGGCGCTGCTGGCCGTGTCGATCGCCTTCAATTACGGGGTGAGCCAGCTGATCCTGTATTTCAAGGGACGCACCGTGCTGCAGACGCTGGCGACGGCCCTCGGCGTGGCGGCAGATCTCGGCCTGCTGCTTCACTACAAGTATTTCACCGCGCTGCTGGGCTTCGTGCATGAGCTTGGCCTGAGCGGCGCCAGCCCGGCCGGGTCGGTGATCCTGCCGCTCGGCATCTCGTTCTTCACCTTCACCCAGATCGGCTACCTGCTGGACTGCCGCGCCGGCATCGTGAGCGAACGCAGCCCGCTGAGCTACGTGCTGTTCGTGACCTTCTTCCCGCACCTGATCGCCGGCCCCATCCTGCACCACAAGGAAATGATGCCGCAGTTCGCGCAGCGGGAGAACTACCGCTTCAAGGCGGAGAACCTGTCGGTAGGCGGCATGCTGTTTGTCATCGGGCTGGCCAAGAAGGTGCTGCTGGCCGATGCCATCGCGCCCTATGCCGACGCGGGCTTCGCCGATCCGGCCAGCCTGCGGTTCTGGGCCGCCTGGGGTGCCAGCCTGTCGTACGCGCTGCAGCTTTACTTCGATTTTTCCGGCTACTCGGACATGGCGCTCGGCCTGGCCAAGATGTTCGGCATCCGCTTCCCGCTCAACTTCAACTCGCCCTATAAGGCATCGAGCATCATCGATTTCTGGGCCCGCTGGCACATCACGCTGACGCGCTACCTGACCGCCTACCTGTACTACCCGGTGGCCATGGCGGTATCGCGCAGGCGCACCGATCGCGGCCTTCCGGTGGGCGCGGCCGGAGTGGCCACCGCCGACGGCTTCGCCGCCATGATCGTGCTGCCGACCGCCTTCACCATGGGCCTGGCCGGCATCTGGCACGGCGCTGGCCTGCAGTACCTGGTGTTTGGCCTGTTGCATGCGGGCTACCTGTCGGTCAACCACGCCTGGCGCATCTTCGTGGCCGGCCGCAAGCCCGCCGCCGCGCGGCAGACGCGGGCGGCAACGCGCGTGGCCTGCGTGCTGCTGACCTTTGCCGCCGTGCTGGTGGCGCAGGTGTTCTTCCGCGCCAGCGGCATGCACGACGCCCTGGCCCTGCTGGAAGGCCTGGCCGGCCTGCGCGGCTTCGAAACCATCGCCGCGCTGCCCTGGCCAGATGCCACGCTCACCGCGGGCGATGCCTGGCGCATGCTGGCCGGGCGCCACCTGCAGCTGCTCTACCTGCTGGCGATGCTGGCCATTGTCTGGCTGGCGCCCAACGCCCACCAGATCCTGGGCCGCTGGTCGCCGGCGCTGGCGCGCGCGCAGCAAAGCAGCTGGTCCGTGCTGCGCTGGCGGCCCACGCCCGGCTGGGCCGCGGTCATGCTGGTCCTGCTCTTCCTGTGCCTGGCCAACCTGCACCAGGAAGCGCGCTTTCTCTATTTCCAATTCTGAGTCCAATGCTGAGCGTCACAGGCGCAGGGAGACTATTCAATGCATACGCAATTCACCGACAACCAGGCGGCAGTCGAAAACAAGCTCGTCAAGATCATCGAAAGCGTGATCCTCACCCGGGTCGATCCTGACACCCTGCTGATCGAGTCCGGCCTGGTCGACTCGCTCAGCGCGGTGGACCTGGCCCTGGCGGTCGAACGCGAGTTCGGCTGCAAGATCCCGCCCACCGAGATCGACGTGCATCTCGAGTCAGTGCGCACGCTGGCCGCTTTCGTCACCGCCCAGGGCCATGCCTGAGCCCCGTTTGGACTTGCCATCCGGAGTTCCCCATGCGCTTTGACTTTGACAACTTCCGCTTCGCCGATCCCGACTCGGCGGGCGGCGCTCTGGCCGTGGTGGATATGCAGGGCGGCCTGAGCTGGAACACGCTGCGCGCCCGCACCGAGGCCTGGGCAGCCGCCGCCCGCGCGGCCGGCGCCCGCCCCGACGTGCCGCTGGTGATCGTCGGCCACAAGGAGGCCGCCTTCCTGGTGGCCATGCTCGGCTGCCTGACGCTTGGCGTGCCCTTCGTGCCGGTGGACCGCATCAACCCCGCCGGGCGCGTGCGCCGCATCGTCGAGATCGTCGGGGCGCCGCTGGTGTACGAGGCGGACAACGACGTATTCCGCCCCGGCACCGCCGCCACGGTCCTGAAGGAGCGCGGCGTGGCCTACATCATGTTTACCTCGGGCAGCACCGGCGACCCCAAGGGCGTGCAGATCGGCCGTGAGAGCCTGGGCCTGTTCGCCGGCTGGATCCGCGACTGCCTGCGGCTGGACGCCGCGCCAGTGTTCATGGACCAGATGCTGTTCAGCTTCGACTTCTCGCTGTTCAACGTGGCCGGCGCGCTGGGCCTGGGCGGCACCTGCGTGCTGTGCCCGCGCGAGCTGACCGCCGAGCGCGATGCCTTCGCCGCCTACCTGGCGCGCCACCGCGTCACGATGTGGGCGTCGACGCCGTCATTCGTGCGCCAGCAATTGCTCAACCCCGCCTTCAACACGGCCACCCTGCCCGAACTGAAGGTCTTCCTGTTTGGCGCCGAATCGCTATCGCCGACGCTGGCCGAGGCGCTGTGGGAACGCTTCCCGGCCGCGCGCATCGTCAACTCCTATGGCCCCACGGAGGCAACCTGCTCCACCACCTGGGTCGAAATCGATGCCGCGCTGCGCCAGCAAGCCCCCAATCCGTTCCCGATCGGCCGGGCCAAGCCCTACGCGGCACTGTTCCTCGACCAGGGCGAGTTGTGCATCGCCGGCGACCACGTGATGCGCGGCTACTTGAACCGGCCCGACCTCAACCAGACCCGCCTGTTTCTTCACCAGGGCAAGCGCGCGTACCGCAGCGGCGATCTCGCGCATATCGACGCCGCCGGGCTGGTGCATTTCCGGGGGCGCGCCGACGACCAGATCAAGCTGCACGGCTACCGCATCGAACTGGCCGAAGTGGATGCCGCGCTGGCCAGCCTGGCCGGCGTACGCGCGGGCGCGGCGGTCGCATTGCGGCGCGCGGACGGCGCGATCGTCCGCATGATCGGTTTCCTCGAACTAGAAGACAGCCCCGCAGGCCACGCCGCCGAGCCGCCGCTGCCGGCGGCGCTGGCCGACTGGAAACAAGCGCTGGGGCGGAGCCTGCCGCCGTACATGATCCCTTCCGAACTGGTCGCCTGCGGCCGCTTCCCCACCACCAGCACCGACAAGGTCGACCGCAAGCAGCTGGAGCGCCAGTACCTGCAGGCRCGCCTGAGCGGTGCGAAGGAATAGCCATGCCCAAGTTCCACGCCCTGCGAACAACCCTTGCCGCCACGCTGGCCGGCATGGCCACGGCAACCGTCTGCGCCGCGCCGCCCGCCACCGAAGGCGCGCTGGCCCAGCTCTATGCGGCGCGTCCGCCGCAGGGATCCGCCTACGTCCGGGTGCTCAACCCGGACGCCGCCACGGCTACCGTGGCGGTAGCCCAAGGCCAGGCCCAGGCCATCGGCGGCAATGGCGCCGCCGCCACCACCTATGCCGTGGTCAAGGGCAGCCAGCCCTTCACCGTGCGCGTCGACGGCAAAGAGACCACCACCCTGCAGGTGCAGCCGGACACCTTCACCACGCTGCTGCTGGCGCGCACCGGCGGCAAGCTGTCGGTGGTCCCGCTGGACGACGGCAGCGGCGGCCCGGATGCGCTCAAGGCGGAACTGCGCTTCTACAACGCCATCCGCGACTGCGAGGGCGCCCAGTTGGCGCTGGCGCCGTCCGGCACACCGATCTTCCAGGCCGTGCGGCCCCACAGCGCCGTCCATCGCGCCATCAACCCGGTCAGCGCAACCGTCAATGCCGCCTGCGGCAGCGCGCGCGCGCCCGAACTGGCACTGCCCGCACTGCAGCCGGGCGACCACTACAGCCTGTTCCTGACCGGCAGCGCGGCCAGGCCCATGCTGCGCGGCCAGGTCAGCCGCACCGACCCTTACAGCAAATAAGCCACCCATGCGCCCAGTCTTCCGAGACGACCACGAACAATTCCGCGAGCAGGTACAGCGCTTTATCGCCCAGGAAATCGCCCCGTACTATGCCGGATGGGAGCGCCAGGGAATCACGCCGAAGCACCTGTGGCAACGCGCGGGCAGCGCCGGCCTGCTCAACTGCGCCCTGCCCGAGCCCTTCGGCGCCGGCGGCGACTTCGGCCATGCCGCCGTGGTGATCGAGGAACTGGCGCGCGCCAACTACCTCGGCATCGGCTTTTCCATCCACTCGGACATGGTCTCGCCCTACCTGCACCGCTACGGCACCCCCACACAGCAAGCGCGATGGCTCCCCGCCATGGCGCGTGGTGAGCGCATCGGCGCCATCGCCATGACCGAGCCCGATGCCGGCAGCGACCTCAAGGCAATCCGCACCCGCGCCCGCCCCGACGGCAACGGCGGCTACGTGCTGAGCGGGCAAAAGACGTTCATCACCAACGGTGTCAACGCCGGATTGGTGATCGTGGCCGCCAGCACCAATCCGGAGCTGGGCGCGCGCGGCCTCTCGCTGTTCTGCCTGGACGATGGCATGCCGGGCTTTCGCAAGGGACCGCCCCTGGCCAAGATCGGCCAGCACGCGCAGGACACCTGCGAGCTGTTCTTCGACGAGGTGGAAGTCGGCGCCGACCGCATGCTGGGCGCGGAAAACAATGGCTTCGACCTGCTGGCCCAGCAACTGGCGCCGGAACGCCTGGCCATCGCATTGCGGGCCTGCGCCTCGCTGGAAGGCATGCTGGAAGAGGCGATCGCCTACACACGCCAGCGCAAGGCCTTCGGCCGGCGCGTGATCGACTACCAAAGCACCCGCTTCAAGCTGGCCGATGGCCGTGCGCAGTTGGCCATGCTGCGCGTGTTCCTGGACCACTGCCTAATGTTGCAGCTGCAGGACTCCCTCGACCCTGTCACCGCCGCCATCGCCAAGCTCAACGCCACCGAACTGCAAGGCCGCATGCTCGACGACCTGCTGCAGATGTATGGCGGCTATGGCTATATGGCCGAGTACAGCATTGGCCGCGCATGGGTCGACGCCCGTGCCATGCGCATCTACGGCGGCACCAGTGAAATCATGCGCGAGCTGATCGCGCGCGCGATCTGAGCGGCGCAAGCCCCCTTACTTGATGAGCCAGCCTATCCCCGACCCTCGCCATCCATTCCCCACCCCAGGGCGCCGCCGCCTGTTGCGCGCGGCAACCGCGTTGCCGCTGCTTCCCCTGCTCCCGCTCACAGCCTGCACCGGCCAGCCGGTGTTTGCTTCGACCTTCCTGCAGGTATGGCGCAGCCACCTCGAACTCGGGCAGGCGGAATGGCACCAGCGCCTGAAGGCCGTGCGCGCCCTGGGCTGCAGCGAGATCGTGCTCCAGTGGGCCGCGGTGGATGGCGAGCAGCCCTGGCAAATCCCCGAGGCACTGCTGGACTTCCTGTTCGACGATGGCGGCCAGCTCGGCCTGCGCATCCGGCTCGGACTGCCCTACGATGAACGCTGGTGGCAAGCACTGGGCGCGCCTGACGCCGCCGCGCTGCCGCGCTTTCTCGCCCAGACTCGCGCACGCAGCCTGGCCTATGCCGAGCAGGCCAAATGGCCGGGGCGGAGCAATTTCAGCGGCTGGTACATTCCCTACGAACTGGAGCAGCACAACTGGGGCACGCCGCAGCGGCAAGCCTTGCTGGTGCCCTGGCTGCAATCCATCGCCTCCGCCACATCGGCAGGCGGCACCCCTCAGCCGGCCATTTCCACCTACTACAGCCGCTTGCCCTCTTCCGGCACCCTGGAGGGGCTATGGGCCGTCATACTCGACCAGGTGGCGATTCGCCCGATGATCCAGGACGGCGTCGGGGTCAACGGCCTGGACAACTACCAGGCGCTGGCGCCGTTGCTCGCGCTGCTGCGCACCCGCGAGATATCGTTCGACCTGATCGTGGAGCTGTTCCAGGAACTGCCCTCCCAGGCCGCCGCCAGCTTCAACGCCGTCTCCGCCAGCCTGCTGCGGCTGCAGCGGCAACTAGCCATTGCGCGGCGAACGGGTGGCCAACAACTGGTTGCCTTCGCTCTCGATCCCTGGGTGATTGGAGAATCTTCGCAAGCAAAGCAACTTCTGGAAGCTTGGCGCGAACTCAGCGAATAGGCTGAGTGGAAACGGGGCTGCGGGCCATGCTGACGGCCGCGTCCGAGTGGCTTTGCGGTCATCAGGGCAGCTAGAATGCGCATCGCAGATGAACAAGCAAAAAATGAAAAAAGCGGGCCGCATCAAATCCTGGCATGCCGACAAGGGCTACGGGTTCATCGACATCCATGCCGATGTGAAAGACGTCTTCTTTCACGTCACCGCGCTGCGGCACCGCGCCGTCCAGCCCAAGCCTGGCGACCGCGTGACGTTTGAACTGGGCAAAGGCAAGGACGGCCGCCTGCAAGCCACCAACGTCTCCATACTGGGCACGCCGAAGGGACAGGGACAGGGACAGGGACAGGGACAGGGACAGGGACAGGGACAGGGACAGCGCCAGGCGAGCCAGGCGCACCTGTTGCCTGCCGTCACGGCGGCAGCGGCGCTGATGGCCATCGCGGGCGGCGCCCTTAGCGGATACCTGCCACGGTATGCCGGCCTCGTCAGCCTTGTGATGAGTGCTGTTGCGTTCCTTGCCTACGCGCTCGACAAGAACAGCGCCAAACACGATGCTTGGCGCACGCCCGAGGCCAGGCTGCACTTCCTGGCGCTATGCGGTGGCTGGCCGGGCGCGCTTGCCGCGCAGCACCTGCTGCGCCACAAGAATCGGAAGCAAGAGTTCCAGCTGGTTTTCTGGGGCACCGTTGCCTTGAACCTTGGCGGCCTCGTCATGTGGAAGACGTACTTGCCTGGCTGAAATAACAAAGGGGGTTACGGCCTTTAACGTTGCCGTAACCCCCTTTGCCTTGCCTTCGCCCGGCACGCGATTGCGCGCCGGGCCTGAACCCTGATTAGCCTTCCTTCAGGAACGCCTTCAGATGGTCCGCGCGGCTGGGATGGCGCATCTTCTTCATCGCCTTGCTTTCGATCTGGCGAATCCGTTCGCGGGTCACATCGAACTGCTTGCCGACTTCTTCCAGCGTGTAGTCGGTCGACATGTCGATGCCAAAACGCATGCGCAGCACCTTGGCCTCGCGCGGCGTCAGGTCGTCGAGCATCTCGCGCACGGTGGCGCGCAGGCTGGCGTGCAGCGCGGCTTCGGCGGGAGACGCGGTGTCGGAGTCGGCAATCATGTCGCCCAGGCTCGTGTCGCCGTCTTCGCCAACCGGCGTTTCCATCGAGACCGGTTCCTTCGCGATCTTCATGATCGAGCGGACCTTCTCCTCGGGCATCTCCATGCGCTCGGCCAGGGCGGCGGGATCCGCTGCCTTGCCGGTACGCTGCATGATTTCGCGCGAGATCCGGTTAAGCTTGTTGATCGTCTCGATCATGTGCACCGGCACCCGGATGGTGCGGGCCTGGTCGGCGATCGCGCGCGTCACGGCCTGGCGAACCCACCAGGTTGCATAGGTGGAGAATTTCCAGCCGCGACGATACTCGAACTTGTCGACCGCCTTCATCAAGCCAATGTTGCCTTCCTGGATCAGGTCCAGGAACTGCATGCCGCGATTCACGTACTTCTTGGCGATCGAGATGACCAGGCGCAGGTTGGCTTGCGTCATTTCGTGCTTGGCCTGGCGCATCTGCCGCTCGGCCGCCAGCATCTGGCGATTCACCAGCTTCAGCTCCGACAGCGGCAGCACCACGCGGGCGTGGATGTCGATCAGCTTTTGCTGATGCGCTTCGAGGTCCGGCAAGCTGCGGGAAACGGAGTCGCTGTACGAACGCGACTCGCCGGCGATCGCGCGGCCCCAGGCGAGATTGGTCTCGTTGCCGGGAAAGCGTTCGATGAACTCCTCACGGGGCATGCCGCAACGCTCGACCATCAGTTGCAGGATCTGGCGCTCGACCACACGTACTTCTTCCACCACCGTCTGCACATCGGCGCACAGGCGCTCGATGGTCTTTGCGGTAAAGCGGATCGACTTGAGTTCCTCCCGCACCGCGAGCTGTGCCACGAGGAAGCCTTCCGACTCCACGCCGTGCGCGGTGTAGGCCTTGCGCATGGCTTCGAAATGATTGGCGACGCGAGCAAAGCGGGTCAGGCAATCGTCACGCAGCTTGGCCAGGCTGGCGGTTTCGTTGGCTTGCGCGGCCGCACCTTCGTCGACGGGCTCGTCCGAGGCGCTCTCATCCTCGGCGACGACTTCGTCGCGGCTGGTGTCTTCCTCGGCTTCGGCGACTTCGCCTTCCCCTTCGATCAGGCCGTCGACGAGCTCATCGATACGCGTTTCGTCGCGGGCGACCCGCTCCGACAGCTCAAGAATCGTCGCAATGGTGGACGGGCAGGCAGCGATGGCGTGCACCATGCGGTTCAGGCCGTCCTCGATGCGCTTGGCGATCTCGACTTCCTGCTTGCGGGTCAGCAGCGTTGCCGAGCTCATTTCCCGCATGTACATCCGCACCGGATCGGTGGTGCGGCCGAATTCCGAGTCGACCGTCGAGAGCGCGACTTCCGCCTCTTCGTCGGCCTGGTCGTCAGACGCGGCGACCGCGCTGTCGCGCAGCAGCAGCGCTTCGGCATCCGGCGTCTGCTCATAGATCGTCACGCCCATTTCGGCGAACGTGCTGACGATGCTTTCCATCGCCGCGGTGTCCGTGAAATTGCCCTGCAAATGGTCGCTGATGTCCGCGTGCGTCAGGTAGCCTCGCTCCCTGCCCAGCTGGATCAGCGCGCGCAGCTGCTGGCTGCGTTCCGTTGCTTCGGTTGCGGGATCAGCTTGAGTCGTGGACGCCGCACCCCTGCCGACAGGCTTTTTGCCGGTCAATGCTGTCTTTGTTTCTGCCACCGTCCGTTGTGCGCCACTCGCCATTAACTGCTGCTCCCTTGCTGAATTACTTCTTAACTGTTGCTGTTGCCCGTACGAGGGTACACCCAACGCACCTTTGGCTGTCAAAGCCGGCACAGGATGGATACCTGTCGAGAGATGCATGGCTGACGCCACCACTACCGGGTTCTTCCAGTATGGTGGTCCGCGCTCGTTTAGGCCAAAGGGCGATATTCTACATTCGTTGGTGCGACGCAGCACGTGCTAAAAGTTCTTTACCGCATCGCCGAGGCCCTTCAGTCCTCATAAATTTGCGTTGCCATGCCACTCCATGCTAGGCAATAGCCCCATTTTTACGCACAAAACGGGCGAATTACCCGAAAAATGTGACGCAAAAATATCATAAGGCGTCATCGGGCCTTGTGGCCGAAAGCACCGTCAGGATTTACATACAGATTTGTTTTTTTCTTGCCAGCCAGGCCGCCGGGCCCGGAAAGGCCGGCTTCTTCTCTTAACGGGGCGGGCGCCGATTTCCCCGGCCGTGCATCCGGCTTGATGTCCTCCAGCCCTTGCGCCCATGCCGCCAGCATCCGCTTGGCGATTTCCCGGAACTCCGGGTACCGGCCAGCGCACTCAGCCACCATCGGCAGCACGTTGCGAACTGCCTCGGTCACCTGCGCCACGCAAGCCGCCATGTCGGTCCGGGACAGCGACAACCGGGCGCCGCCGTATTGGGTCAACCACCGCCCGGATGCCCAGGTCCGCTTGCCGGCCAGCGGCAGCCCCGGGATATCTGCCTGGTACTCGGGGTAGGCCGTCACCGTGACAATGTCGTAAACCGGTGCCAGCCGCACGTCCTCCACGGAGGTATAGACCACTGCGAAGTTTTTCAAGTGCGCGTCTGCATTGCGCAACGCATAGTTCACGAGCAACAGCGCAAACAACCGCCTCGCGCTGTCCTTGCGATGTGGAGCACTGATGTAAATCGACGACAGTTTGGCCAGGTCCTCAAGGCTGCCCTTGTACTTGTTGACGGGATCCAGCCCCTTGAGTGCGCAGAAATCTTCGACCGCCAGGCGGTCACCGTTGGCTAGCCGGTCGAAACGCCGGATGGCCAGCACCTGCCCATCCTCCGAGAGTTGTGTCTCGGGGACCTCCAGCCCCGCATGCCGCGCGACCTCCAGGCACAGGAATTCATTGACAGACAGGCCGGGCAAGTCGGCCGGGCCGGTTTTCAGGATGAACCCGTCGGTCCAGACCGTGGCTTTGTCCTCTGGCCTGGCAAGCATCTTCGGCATGACACCAGAGACACCTTCGGTAATACCGGCTTCCAGTTGCCGCAACAGGTTGTCCCGTGAGCCTGTTGCGGCAAGCAGGCTCGCCATGTCCAGGTTGGAGGCGGGGGCGTCCACCGATACGCCACGGGGCACCACCCTGACCCTGCCGATTCCGTTCGCGCCGGTCAGTGCCAGCAGGCCCTGGTCGCTCACGTCGGCATGGGCGCCAAGTTTTCGGCGCACCAGGTCCTTTTTGTAGCCCTCGGGCAGGTTCATCTGAAAAAAAGGCAGCAATCCGGCGGCCCATTTATACGACTCTGCCCGCGCTGGGAGCAGGAGTGAGACGAGGTTGTGCGCCTGTACGTCTGGCAGGTAGGTGAAGACGCTCGCGCGCGCCTCTTCGACCAGCGTGCCCACGGGCGTCGCATTCACGTAGACGTCCAGTACCTGGCTAGCGCTCATCCGGCCCCTCGGTGGCTGCTTGGGGCTTGTTGTGGGCGTGCCTGACCCGCCGGCGGAGGTCTCCCGCAGCGGCATTGCCTGTTTCGGACTCTGCCAGCACGTCGTCAAGGGTCCTTCGGTGGCCGGCAGGCCGTGCGAGCAGCTCAAGCCCGACGGCTTCAAACAGGCTCAGCAGCTTCACGGCACCCAGCTCCGGCAAGCCGCCGGTCTCGAACCGGCTGATCCGCGCACGCGGCACCCCGCTGGAATCCGCGATTTCCTGCTGGGTCTTGTTGGCAAGAAGCCTGGCGCGCTTAAAGGCTTCCCCCAGTTCGGCGAGATTCATATGCCACCTATAAAACATTAAGCCTTGAAATGCATTTAATGTAATGTATATGAAACACAAGAAAAGGTCAAGGTAACGTGCCACAAATAGAACAATAGTGAGCACATCCCTCATAATGATCTATATCCGAACCATTATGAGCATTACCTGGACACGGTACCCAAGCGGTTAGACTGCATGCCTGCGGAACCACCAGCCACCCCATACCCTTAGCCCGAGACATGCACCTGATCGACATTGGCGTGAACTTCCACTCCTCTCAGATTGCCCCGCACACCGCCGTGATCCTTGAGCGGGCCACGGCAGCGGGCGTGGTCGGGATCCTTGCTACCGGCACCTCGCTGGAATCAAGCCGAAAGGCATGCGACCTGGCCAGCCGGCATCCTCATTTTCTCTTTGCCACGGCCGGCATCCACCCGCACAGCGCCAAGGATTGGTCGCCAACGGTCCTGCAGTCCCTCCAGGCGCTTTGGGAGGACCCTGACGTGGTGGCGATCGGGGAATGCGGGCTGGACTACAACCGCAACTTCTCTACGCCAGCCGACCAGCGCCACGCCTTCGAGGCACAGCTCGAGGCGGCAGTGCGCTGGAAGAAGCCATTGTTCCTCCATTGCCGGGACGCCTTCGACGATTTCTACGCCATGGTCGCACCTGCCGTGCGCGCGGGCGCCCACGGCGTGGTGCACTGCTTCACCGGCGCAGCTGACGAGGCGGCCGCTTTCGTGGCGTTAGGCCTGGACATCGGCATCACCGGCTGGGTCACGGATATCAAGCGCGGCCAGGCACTGCGGGAGGCCGTGCAAGCCATCCCGCTCGAGCACCTGCACCTGGAGACGGACGCGCCCTATCTCGGCCCGAAAAACCACAAGAACCGGCGGCCTTACAACGAGCCCGCCAATCTTCCCTGGATCGCGCAAGCGGTCGCCGAGTTGAAGGGACTGAGCATGCGCGAAGTGGCCGATCAGTGCACCCGCAACAGCCGCCGCCTGTTTGGCATTCCGGCCTGACGCGCTCCGCCCCACACCAGCCACTTCAAGCTTTGCGCCTGAACGTGCGCGCATTACACTGGAACCCGCCCATAGCCGGGCGAGTCCAAAAGACCTTCGTCCGGCCAGTCTTGTTTCTCCAACCGATCCACGATGGCCTGGGCCGACCCATCAACCGAAAAATAATCAAGAAAGGCCCACCGATGGTGACCGAAACCGGCCAAAACCTGCTCCTGCGCCCGCTGGAGCGCAGCCATCTGCATTTCGTCCACAGCCTCAACAACGACGCCAAGATCATGCGTTACTGGTTCGAGGAGCCGTACGAGACTTTCACCGAGCTGTCGCAGCTATATGACCGCCACGTGCACGACCAGCGCGAGCGCCGCTTCATCTGCGAGAACCTGGACGGCGAGGCCGTCGGCCTGGTCGAGCTGATGGAGCTGAACCATATCCACCGGCGCGGCGAGTTCCAGATCATCGTGGCGCCAGCCAGCCAGGGACGCGGCTATGCCAGCACGGCCACGCGGCTTGCCATGGACTACGCCTTCATGGTGCTGAACCTGCATAAGCTGTTCCTGATCGTGGACGTGCAGAACGAAAAGGCGATCCACATCTACGAGAAATGCGGCTTCCAGCGTGAGGGCGAGTTGCGGGAAGAATTCTTCAGCTATGGCGCATATCACAACGCACTGCGCATGTGCGCCTTCCAGCGCGACTACCTCGTGTCGCGACCACGGCAGCGCTGAACAGGCGCTGCCGCGCTTCCCCCATCAGCCAGCCAACTCGCCTACCGCCCTCCACGCCTGATCAATGGCGGACGTCAACGACGGGCTGCCCGCGCTGTCGCTATTGGCGATCACCACGTTGCCGGCGCGGGCACGCGAGCGATCCAGCACGGCCTGCGCCGCCGCTTCTTCCTCGAACAAGCTGTTGGGCATATAGCTGTAACCGTGCGCCCAGCGGTTGACCGTGATGCCCCGGATGACGTCCTTGCCGGCAAAGCCGCCTGGCGCCAGCATGCGATCAAGCTGGCTGCGCACGCCCTTCTCCAGCTCGCTGAACGGCGTACCCAGCAAGAAGGCGCGCCCCGCGCGAAAGCGCTCGCGCGCCTGCATGCCGCTGTCCGGCACGGTGGGCACATAAAGCATATGCAGCACCACCGGATCGGCCGGACGCGCGCCGGCTGGATTCTCCAGCCACAGGTCGGTGTAGGCCATGGCCGGTGCGTGGATGCGGCTGGTCTTGAGCGCCTCGAAGGCACGCCAGTTGTCCAGCGCCACCTTGGTGTAGACCACGGGCGCCTTCACGTCGGAGCGCAAGGCTTGCTTTTGCGCGTCCGGCAGGCCGGGCATGATGAACGGGATCATCATGTTGTAGCCGGCCAGCACCACATGCGCGGCTTCGAGCCGGTGCAGGTTTCCATTCCAGCCGTAGGTCACGCGCGTGATGCGCTGGTCGGGCTCGATGGCGATGGCTGTGCTGTTCAGCCGCACCCTCACCTTTGCATCCTCGGCATCGAGCCGGTTGTAGTCAAAGCTGGCCGCGCCGATTGCATCGGGGCTGGCGATGCTTGCCACGCCTGGGATCAGGTTCTGCACCAGCAGCCGCGCCAGCGTGGCGTTGCCGTCGGCAAACCAGAGCTTTGACGCGGGCGACTTGCCAAGACGCGGATTCAGGGTGGGCGGTGGCATGTTCTTGCCCGCCGGCAGGCCGATGGCCAGCACGTCGAACACGGACACGCCGTCGGCATCGAGTGCATAGGCATCGTTGCTGCGGCTGCGAAAAAGGCGCTGGCCATCCAGCCCCAGGCCGGCCTTCTCGCGCAGGAACGCCGCGTAGCTGGTGCGCTTCAGGTAGGCCAGCCGCTCGCTCTCGCTCATGCCAGCCAGGTAATCCGTGCCGCCGTCGGCGAGCCGCGCCAGCGCGGCTCGGTCTTGCTGAGGCAACGGTGCCTTGTCGAGGAAGGCCTTGAAGGCGGCGGCATCCGCAGGCTGCGTGCCTGTCCCCTGCGCAGCTATCCCGGATATCCCGGATATCCCATTGCGGGCATCGATCAGCCCCGCAAACGGATCGCCGGCAAGCAACTGGTCCCGGCCGAAATGCTCCTGGTCGAAGAACACCGAGCGGCCCATGCCCAGCTCGCGGTAAGGGTCGCGCTCGGCGGCTTGATGGCGCTTCGCGTCCACACCGAGGCCGGCCAGCAGCGTGGCCACCGCGCGGCTGTCCAGCGCGGTCGATGGCATCTCGGCGCTGCCGCCGTACGTCACCAGCTTCTGCCCGCGCACGGTGAACTCGTTGCGCTTGGCGTGCCCGCCGAAATCGTCGTGGTTGTCCAGGATCAGGATGCGCTTGCCGGCACCAAAGCGGCGCTGGTAGAACCACGCGGCCGCCAGCCCGCTGAGCCCGCCACCCACCACCACCAGGTCGTAGACTTCGCGCGCCATGACGGCGGGATACTTGGCGCCCTCACGCGCCAGGCTGTGCGCGAGCGTATAGGTGCCCGCATGGTTGCCGCGCAGTCCGGTCAGCGCGGGCGGGTAGCCGGCACCGCGTTCGGCGGCTTGCAATAGCTGGGACGGCGCCAGCCCCGCAGCAATGGTGAGTGCGGCGCCGTTGAGGAAGTCTCTGCGCGTGATGGTCATGGCAATAGGATTCGCTTGATGTAGGTGGCGCGCGGGCTCAACGGGTTGCGGCGGCGTCGCGCTGGCGCCCGAGCGCGGCGCGGCGGGCGGCGACAGTCGCTTCCTTGACCGGGCTGGCCTGGTTGCCCCAGCCGGTGCGGATAAAGGTCAGCACATTCGCCAGTTCCTGGTTGTCTAGCGTCCAGCCATAGCCGGGCATGTGGTAATCGGTGGCCGCGGTGCCCACGCGCGCCGTCACGGCGCCATCGAGCAGCAGGTTGGCCAGCGAGGCCGGGTCGGGATCCACCACGGTCGGATTGCCCGCCAGCGGTGGGAAAACGCGGGCAAAGCCCTTGCCGTTGGCGCCATGGCAAGGCATGCAGAACTCGGCATACTGGCGCGCGCCGGTAGCGTCGAAACGGCCTTGCGCGAGCGTGTCGGCCGTATTGGCGTCATAGGCATACGGCGTTTCGTCGCTGCGCGCGCCGGGCACGGACTTGAGGTACACCGCAACGGCGTCCAGGTCCGGGCGTGTCATGAACTGCGTGGACGACGCGATCACCTCGGACATCGGCCCGAAGGAAGTCGCATGTGCATTGCGGCCGGTATGCAGGTATTCGGCAATGTCCTCGCGCGACCAGGCGCCCAGCCCGGTGCGCGGATCGCCGCGCAGGTTGGTAGAGGCCCAGCCTTCCACGCTGGCGCCGGCCAGGAAGTACCGGCTGCGCTCGTCCAGCCCCTTCTCGGCCATCAGCCTGCCGCGCGGCGTATGGCATGCGCCGCAGTGGCCCACCGCCTGGACCAGGTAAGCCCCGCGATTCCACGCGACGCTCTGACCCGCATTGGCAGGAACCGGGCCGGACTCCAGGAACAGCCAGTTCCAGACGCGCAGCAGCCAGCGCATGCCGAACGGCCAGCGCATCTCGGGCTCGGCGGTTTGTTGCCGTACGGCTTTCACTTCGGCGCGCAGATAAGCGTACAGGGCCTGCACATCGGGCTCGGCGAGCTTGGCGTAGGACGGGTAAGGCATGGCGGGATACAGCCGCTTGCCATGCCTGGCCACGCCCTCGCGCAGCGCGCGGTCGAATTCCTCGAACGAGTAAGCGCCAATGCCGCTGTCCACGTCAGGCGTGATGTTGGTCGAGTAGACGGTGCCGACGCCGGTCTTCAATGGCAAGCCGCCGGCAAACGGCGCGCCGCCGGCGCTGGTGTGGCAGGCTGCGCAATTGGCAACCTTGGCCAGGTAGCGGCCGCGCTCGATCTGCGCGGCGCCGGGGGCGTCAGCCGCCGCCGCGAAGCATGGCGCCAGCAATAGGACAACAAAGGCAACGGTAGCGGAAAACCGCCTTGTGGCAAGGCTCATGGGGGCTGATTATCGTTTTAAGCGCCGCAGTGGCATTCGGTACGGCGAACGTGCACAGCCCGCGCATGGCAGGCTGTACTTCGTGGTTGCGGGCCTGGATGGCCCCAAAGGCACGGGAGGAATTGGCGGGCTCGCAGCTCAGGCGTGCGTCACCGCCCAGTGCGCCAGCGACACGAGCAGCAGCACCAGCCCCGCCGCCAGCGCCACGCCCGTCAGGATCAGCGGCACCGGCCGCACGGCCTGCAGGTCGCGCATATGTTCCTGGCCCTTGCGCAGGCCAAAGAATCCCCACAACACCGTCAGCACCAATCTCAAGGGGTTCATTTCGCTCTTCCTTACATGCTTGCCAACCGCCGCATGACCTTGCGGCGCTTTGGCTTTTGGTAGTTACGCGGGATTATGTCGTTGGCTGGCAAGGAATAACAGAATCAGATCTGCGATAATTTTGCGTATCAGTTTGAGCGCCTGATACTGCGCTCATCGCAACGCCACGGCAACGCCCCCTGCCCCCATGAAGCGCTACGAAGAACTGGCGGAAACGCTGGCCAAAGACATTCGCAACGGCAACCTGCCGCCCGGCACCAAGATGCCCTCGATCCGCAAGACCGTGACCCAGTTCGGCGTGAGCCCCGCTACCGCGTTCCAAGCTTACTACCGGCTGGAGGAGCGCGGCCTGGTGCGGGCACGCGAGCGCTCCGGCTATTACGTGACCGGCCAGGTCGGCCGGCCGCTGCCGCAACCCGCCGTGCGGCCGTCGCACCAGGTTTCGACCGACGTTGATATTTCCAAGCTGGTCTTCTCCGTGCTGGACGCCGCGCGCGATCCGCAGCTCATCCAGCTTGGCTCGGCCTTCCCTTCGCCCGAGCTTTACCCCTGGGAGCGGCTGGGCAAATCGCTGGCCCGGGCCGGGCGCGAGCTCGATCCCTGGTATTCGGTCAACGACATGCCGGCCGGGCACCTTGCCCTGCGCCAGCAGATCGGCCTGCGCTACCTCGGCGCGGGCGCGCCGCAGCCCACCGATGAGATCATTGTGACCAACGGCGCGCTGGAAGCGCTAAATCTGTGCCTGATGGCGGTGACGCAGCCCGGCGACGTGGTAGCGATCGAGTCCCCCGGCTTCTATGCTGCGCTGCAGGCGCTGGAGCGGCTGCGCCTGCGCGCGGTGGAGATCCCGGTGGACCCGCGCGAAGGCATCGACCTGGACGCGCTGGATGCCGCGCTCCAGCGCCATCCGATCAAGGCCTGCTGGTTCATGACGCAGTTCCAGAATCCAATGGGCGCGAGCATGTCCGAGGCCAGGAAACAGGCGCTGGTCGCCTTGCTGGCGCGCCACCGCGTACCGCTGATCGAGGATGACGTCTACGGCGAGCTGTATTTCGGCAATCGCTGCCCCCTGCCCGCCAAGGCCTTCGACCAGGAAGGCCTGGTCATGCACTGCAGCTCGTTTTCCAAGACGCTCGCGCCGGGCTTCCGGGTGGGCTGGGTGGCCCCCGGGCAGTATGGCGAGGCGATCAAGCGGCTGCGGCTGATGACCACGCTGTCGGCAGGCGTGCCCACGCAGGTGGCGCTGGCCGAGTACCTGCAGAACGGCGGCTACGACAAGCACCTGCGGCGCTTGCGCCATCTGCTGGAGATGCAGCAGGGTCAGCTGATCGCGGCCATCGGCCGGCATTTCCCGGAGAACGTGCGGGTCTCGCAGCCCGCCGGCGGCTACTTCCTGTGGGTGGAGTTTGCGGCCGGATTCGATGCGCTGGCGCTGCATCGCGCGGCGCTGGAACATGGCATCGGCATTGCGCCGGGCCCGATCTTTTCAGCGCGCCAAGGCTATCGCAACTGCATCCGGCTGAACTATGGCCACCTGTGGAGCGACGCCGTGGAAGCCGCCGTGGCCAAGCTGGGCGAGCTGGCGAAGGCCCAATTGCAATAAGGCCCGTCAGGTTACCGTCCCGCCCCGGGCATGCCTGCCCAGATACCACTCCCCCAGCTCGAACCCAGCCTGTACCAGCAGCGCAAGCACCGCGGCGGGGATGGCGCCCGCCATCAGCAGCACATGGTCGTTCAGCGCCAGCCCGGTGGCGATGCGCTCGCCATAGCCGCCGGCACCGACGAAGGCGGCAATCGTGGCGGTGCCCACGCTGATGATGGCGGCGGTCTTGATGCCAGCCAGCAGCACGGGCATCGACAGCGGCAGCTCCACATAGCGCAGCACCTGGCCGGGCGTAAAACCCAGGGCACGCGCCGCTTCGCGCATGCCGGCTGGCACCTGCTGAAGGCCGGTCAGCGTGTTGCGCACGATGGGCAGCAGCGCATAGAGGAACAGCGCCACCATTGCCGGCCACACGCCGATGCGCCCCAGCAGCGGGATCAGCATCGCCAGCAAGGCCAGCGACGGCACGGTCTGCAGCACGCTCACCGTGGCCATCAGCAACTGCCCCAGCCGCTGCCGGCGTGCGGCGACGATGCCCAGCGGCACGCCCAGCAAGGTGGCCGCGCCAACCGCGCCCAGCACCAGGGCCAGATGGCGGCTGGTCAGCCGCAAGGTATCGCGCCCGAACAAGGTGCCGGCGAGGCCCGCCCGCGCGCCTGCCGCTGCATCCTCCGCGCCGGCATTGCCATGCGCCAGGAAGGCCCGCGCCACGGTCGCAAAGGATTGCCCATCCAGTTCCGCCGCCGCATTCATGGCGATCATGTCCGCCGCGCTCACCTTTCCGGCCAGCCCCGTCAACGCCTGCCAGGCGGCCGGGAAGCGCTGCGGCAGGTCCAGGCGGTACAGCACCACGGCGTCATAGCGGGGGAAGTAATGGCGGTCGTCCGTCAGCACGCGCAGGCCGTATCTGCGGATCTTCGCGTCGGTGGAATAGATATCGATGGCATCGACCTGCCCGTTGGCCAGGGCTTCGTAGGCCACGCCGTGGTCCAGCCCCAGGGGCCGCTGGGGCAAGCCGTAACGCCGCGCCAGCCCGGGCCAGCCGTCTGCCCGGCCCAGGAATTCATGCGACAGCCCGAGGCGCAGTTGCGGCTGCGCGGCCAGGTCGCCCAGCGACGCCAGCCCGAGCCGCTGGGCCTTGCGCTCCTCCACGGCAAGCGCATAGGTGTTCTCGAAGCCAAGCGGAATCCCCGCCGCCAGGCCCAGCGGCGCCAGCGCCTGGTTGATCTGCGCCAGGGTAGCGCCGACGGGCAGCTTGAGGATTTCACTGGAAACGGTGCCGGTGTAGTCGGGGTAGAGGTCGATGCTGCCGGCCTTGAGCGCCTCGAACACGATTGCCGTATTGCCAAGGCCGGGCGTGTGCTGCGCACTGGCTTGGGCCGCGGCGGTCTGGGTGAGCACCTCCCCGAGGATGTAGGACTCGGTAAAGCGCTTGGAGCCGACCCGCAGGGTATCGGCGCAGGCCGTGCCGGCTGGGGCCAGCAGCGACAAACAGGCCAATGCCCAGCACAGGAGCATGGCCGGCCAAGGCTCGGCACGGCGGGGGATTCCGGGTTGCAAGGTCAAATGAAGCGCTCTCCTGAGCATGGTGCGTGGCTCGCGGACGGCTGGGCCGGTTCATCACATGATACGTGCATGGCCGCGACGGCGAGGCCGGCGCGCACCCACTTTGTGCCGCATGAGCACATACGAAAATAGTATTTGCAATCCGAATGCTAGCGGGGCGAGAATCCACAAAACACATACATAGCATCAGCAACTCGGGCCCCCATGGAAATCCGGCAACTGGAAGCCTTCGCGGCAGTCATGACCAGCGGCAGCGTGACCGCCGCCGGGCGCCTGCTGGGGCGCTCCCAGCCGGCCATCACGCGCCTGATCCAGGAGCTGGAAAGCGAGATCGGCTTTGCCCTGTTCGCCCGCAGCGGGCCGCGCGTCAGCCCGACCGAGCGCGGCTTCCTGCTGTACGAGGACGTGGAGCACGCGCTGGTTGGCCTGCAGCAGATCCGCGCCCGCGCCGCCGAAATCGCCCGCGAGGAAAACCGCTCGCTGCAGATCGCGGCCACGCCGGCCCTGGCGGCCGGGTTATTGCCCCTGGCCCTGGCCGGCCACCAGCCGGACCATGCGATGGCCGGGGCGGCCGGGGCGGCCGGAGCGGTAAGCGGGGCAGCCCACGCCAGCCACATCCATATCAATAGCGCCTCCCCCGAAAAAGTCGTGCATTCGGTGCTGACCGGCGCGGCCGAGATCGGCCTGACCAGCCTGCCGCTGGAGCATCGCGGCGTCACCGTGCACTGGATCGGGCAGGCTGCCTGCGTGGCCGCGGTGCGTGCCGACGATCCCCTGGCGGCGCTGGCTACGATTCCGCTGTCCGCTTGCAGCGGCCGGCGCATCGTCACCATGCAGAACCCCTACCGGCTGCGCCGCCGCCTGGACGAGGCGTTTGCCCGCGCCGGGGTGGAGCCGGCCGCGCTGATCGACACCCACTCCTCGCTCAATGCGCTCACCGCCGTGCGCGCCGGGCTGGGCATTGCCGTGCTGGAGCCAGTGACCGCGCGCGGCGTGCCGCTGGCCGATATCGTGGTGCGTCCGATCGATGCCGACATTCCCTTTTACTTTGGCGTGATCACCCCGCAGGCCAGGCCGGCCAGCGCGGCGGTGTTGGCGCTGATCGACACGCTGGCCGATGCGGCCCGAGCGCTGCTGCCGGATTTCACCCAGCGCGGCCCGGAACAGCACGGTGCGCTGCTGCAAGCGCTGTATGGCGACGCCACCGAGCCGGCCGCCGGCACGCCCTACGACACGGAACACACCGACCTATGAACTCGCCCGCTGACACCTTCCCGGCCACCGCCGCCAACGCCGCCAACACCGCCGGCCTTGCCGCCCTGGAAGCGCGCCTGCGCCAGGACCTGTCCTGGCTGGAACTCCCGGCCAAAAGCTGGACCGTGGCGCGCACGCATGACGGCGAGCCGGTGCTGGACGTTGCGGTGATCGGCGGCGGCATGGCCGGCATGGCCGCGGCGGCTACGCTCAAGCACCTGGGCATCAACGCGCGCATCTTCGACCGTTCGCCGGAAGGCTTCGAAGGCCCGTGGGCCACCACCGCGCGCATGGAAACGCTGCGCTCGCCCAAGCAACTCACCGGCCCCGCGCTCGGCTTGCCCGCCCTGACCTTCCGCGCCTGGTTCGAGGCCCAGTTCGGCACGGTGGCCTGGGAGGCGCTGGACAAGATCCCGCGCCTGCAATGGATGGATTACCTGCGCTGGTACCGCCGGGTGCTGGACCTGGACGTGCGCAACCAACATGGGGTCGAGCGCGTGGTGCCCCGCCCCGATGGCCTGGTGGCGCTTGAAATCCGCGCGCCCGCCGGCGCGCTGAGCGTGCTGGCGCGCCGCGTGGTGCTGGCCACCGGCCGCGACGGCCTGGGCGGCGCGCATGTGCCGCCCTTCGCGCAGGACCTGCCGCGCTCGCGCTGGGCGCACTCGAGCGATGTGTTCGACTACAGCACCTTGCGTGGCAAGCGCGTGGGCGTGATCGGCGCCGGCGCGTCGGCCATGGACAGTGCCGCCACCGCGCTGGAAGCGGGCGCGGCCAGCGTGGACCTGCTGATCCGGCGCGGCGACATCCCGCGCGTCAACAAGGGCAAGGGCGCGGGCAACCCCGGCCTCACGCATGGCCACCCGAGCCTGCCGGATGACTGGAAATGGCGCATCCGCCATTACATCAACGCGCAGCAGGTGCCACCACCGCGCGGCAGCACGCTGCGCGTCTCCCGGCACGAGAACGCTCGCTTCAACTTGGCCTGCCCCATCGAGCGCATCGAGCAAGCCGGCGGCGCGCTGCTGGTGCATACGCCCAAGGGCGCGTTCGAGCTGGATTTCCTGATCTTCTCCACGGGCTTTCGCATCGCGCTGGAGACGCGCGAGGAGTTCAGCGCCTTCGCCCGCCATATCCGCTACTGGCGCGACCGCTACACGCCGGCCCCGGGGCAGGAAGACCAGGAACTGTCGGACTCGCCGGATCTCGGCCCGGCCTTCGAATTCCTGGAGAAGACGACGCACGCATGCCCCGGCCTGTCGCGCATCCACTGCTTCTGCTATCCGGCGGCGCTGACGCACGGCACCGTATCGGGCGACATCCCCGCCATCAGCGACGGCGCCAGGCGCCTCGGCCAAGGCATCGCCGCGCTGCTCTACCAGGAGGACGTGGCGCTGCACTACGCCAATATGGAAGCCTTCGGCGAGCCCGAGGTGTTCGGCGATGAGTGGGTCCCCGCCGGGCCACCTCCGGCGCTGCCCAGCGACGCGGCGAACGCATCATGAGCCGCTGGCCGATCCGATGGCTGGCCAAGCGGCTGGCGCAAGCGCTGCTGGTCGTGCTGGCGATGACGGTGATCGTGTTCGCCGGCCTGCACGCGATCGGCAACCCGGTCGATATCCTGATCGGCCAGGACGTGGACCAGGTCGAGCGCGCGCGCATCATCGCCAGGCTAGGGCTGGACCAGCCGCTCTGGCGCCAGTATCTCGCCTTCCTGCAAGGCGCCCTGCACGGCAACCTGGGCAACAGCTTTGTCTATAACGTGCCCGCCATCCAGCTGATCCTGCAGCGGCTGCCCGCCACGCTGGAGCTCGCCGTGGCGGCGCTGCTGCTGGCGGTGCTGGTGGGCGTGCCCTGCGGCCTCTTTGCCGGGCTGTATCCGGAGCATCCGGTCTCGCGCCTGCTGATGACCGGCAGCATTGTCGGCTTCTCGCTGCCGACCTTCTGGGTCGGGCTGATGATGATCATGGCCTTCAGCGTGAGGCTGGGCTGGCTGCCATCGGGCGGGCGCGGCGCCACTGCCGAGTGGCTGGGCGTGCCGTGGTCGTGGCTCACCACCGACGGCCTGCGCCACCTGATCCTGCCGGCCATCAACCTGTCGCTGTTCAAGGTGTCGCTGGTGCTGCGGCTGACCCGCGCCGGCGTGCGCGAGGTGCTGCCGCAGGACTGGGTCAAGTTCGCGCGCGCCAAGGGCTTGTCGCCGATCCGCGTGGTGCTGGGCCATGTGCTGCGCAACACGATGATTCCGCTGGTCACCGTGCTGGGGCTGGAGTTCGGCTCGACCATCGCGTTTGCGGTGGTGACCGAGAGCATCTTCGCCTGGCCCGGCGCCGGCAAGCTGATCCTCGACAGCATCAATGCGCTCGACCGCCCGGTGATCGTTTCCTACCTGATTGTGGTGGTGTGCCTGTTTGTCACGCTGAACCTGATCGTGGACATTCTCTACAAGCTGCTCGACCCGCGCGTGCGGCTGGAGGCCGCCACATGAGCGCCATCGACAACCCCGCCAAAGCCGCCACAGCCGCTCCGGCGGCGCCCCAGGCGCTGCGCCGCGAATCGCCGTGGCGCCGGATGGCGGCGGATTTCTTTGCCTCGCGCACGGCTGTGTTCGGCCTGGTGCTGCTGGGGACCCTGGTGCTGGCCGCGGTCTTTGCCCCGCTGGTCACCCCGCAGAATCCGTATGACCTGCTCCAGCTCGACGTCATGGACGCGCGCCTCGCGCCCGGCACGGCGAGCGGCACCGGCACCTACAGCTACTGGCTCGGCACCGACGGCCAGGGGCGCGACATCTTCTCGGGCATCCTCTACGGCCTGCGCATCAGCCTGAGCGTGGGCGTGGGCTCGGCGCTGATCGCCGGCGTCATCGGCACCCTGCTTGGCCTGCTGGCCGCCTATGCCGGTGGCCGGGTGGACAGCGTGATCATGCGCACCGTGGACCTGCTGCTGTCGTTCCCGTCGATCCTGGTCGCGATGATGATCCTGGCCTTCCTCGGCAAGGGCGTGACCAATGTGGTGCTCACGCTCGTGATCCTGGAGTGGGCCTACTACGCCCGCGCCGCGCGCGGCCAGGCACTGGTGGAAAGCCGGCGCGAGTACGTGGAAGCCGCTCGCGGCCAGGGCATTTCCAACTGGCGCATCGTGGTGGGCCATATCCTGCCGAACTGCCTGCCGCCGCTGATCGTGATTGCCTCGCTCCAGGTGGCGCGTGCCATCACGCTGGAGGCCACGCTGTCGTTCCTTGGCCTGGGCGTGCCGGTGACCGAGCCTTCGCTGGGCCTGCTGATCGCCAACGGCTACCAGTTCATGCTGTCCGACGAGTATTGGATCAGCTTCTTCCCCGGCATCGCGCTGCTGGTCACGGTGGTGGCCATCAACCTGGTGGGCGACCGCCTGCGCGACGTGCTCAACCCGAGGTTGCAGAAATGACGGCGCCGGACATCAACAACGCCGTGCCGACGCTGGAGGTCCGCCACCTGCGCACGCACTTCGAAACCCGCGCCGGCGTGCTGCCGGCAGTCGACGACGTCTCCTTCACCGTGCCGCGCGGCCGCATTCTCGGGCTGGTGGGCGAATCCGGCTCCGGCAAATCGGTCACGGGGTTTTCCATCATGGGCCTGGTGGACCCGCCGGGACGCATTGTCGGCGGCGAAATCCTGTTCCAGGGACGCGAGCTGACCAGCATGCGGCCTGCGGAGCTGCGCCAGTTGCAGGGCAACCGCATCGCGATGATCTTCCAGGATCCGATGATGACGCTCAACCCCGTAATGCGGGTGGACGCCCAGATGATCGAGGCGGTGCGTGCGCATAGCCCGGCGAGCCACAAACAGGCGCGCGAACTGGCGCGCGAACTGGCGCGCGACACGCTAGGCATGATGGGCATCCCCAGCCCGGAGGAGCGCCTGCGCGCCTATCCGCACCAGCTCTCCGGCGGCATGCGCCAGCGCGTGGCGATTGCCATCGCCATGCTGCACCGGCCCGACCTGATCATTGCCGACGAGCCCACCACCGCGCTGGACGTCACCATCCAGGCGCAGATCCTGTCCGAGGTGCAGAAGCTGGCGCGCCAGCACGGCACCGCGCTGATCTGGATCACGCACGACCTGTCCGTGGTGGCCGGGCTGGCCGATGAAGTCGCCGTGATGTACGCCGGCCGCATCGTCGAGCAAGGGCCGGTCGATGCCGTGCTGGACCATCCACTGCACCCCTACACCGCCGGCTTGATCGGCAGCTTGCCCAGCCTGAACAAGCGCGGCCAGCGGCTGCGCCAGATCCCTGGCATGACGCCCAACCTGCTGACGATGCCGCCCGGCTGCGCCTTCGCGGCGCGCTGCCCGCGCGTCTCCGAGGCCTGCGTGCTGGCGCCCGCCATCACCTCGCCGCAGGCCATGCGCCAGGTGCGCTGCTTCCATCCGGGCCAACCGGCCATTGCCGCGGAGTTCGCATGAAGCCGACTGAACACGCTGCCGGCGGGCAGCCGCAATTACCCGCCCTGATCGATGCCCGCCATCTCGCCAAGCGCTTTGGCGAGCAGCATCCCGGGCGCATTGGCCTCGCGCTGCAGCGCATGGGCTGGTCGGTACCCGCGCCGGTCACGCATGCCGTGGATGGCGTGGACCTGCAGATCCGCCGTGGCGAAGTGGTCGGCCTGGTCGGCGAATCCGGCTGCGGCAAGTCCACGCTTGGCCGCATGGTGGCCGGCCTGCTGCCACCTTCAGCGGGGGAAATCCGCGTGGACGGCCAGAGCATCGAAAGCCTGGACGCCAGCGCCCGCCGCGCACTGCGGCTAAAGATCCAGATGGTGTTCCAGGATCCGTACGCCAGCCTCAACCCGCGCCTGCGCGTGGACCGCATTGTCGGAGAAGGCGCGCGCCTGCACGGCCTGGTGGATGCGGCCGGCTTCGACGACTACGTCGGCGCCCAACTGGAGCGCGCCGGGCTGGACCCGGCCCTGCGCCAGCGCTACCCGCATCAGTTCAGCGGCGGGCAGCGCCAGCGCATCGGCATTGCACGCGCGCTGGCCGTGCAGCCGGAACTGCTGGTGTGCGACGAAGCGGTGGCCGCGCTGGACGTGTCGATCCAGGCGCAGGTGCTCAACCTGTTCATGGACCTGCGCGAGCAGCTTGGCCTGACCTATCTCTTTATCAGCCACGACCTTGGCGTGGTCGAGCATGTATCGGACCGCGTGGTCATCATGTACCTGGGCCGCGTGGTGGAGAGCGCGCCGACGGAAGAGATCTTCCGGCAGCCCAACCACCCATACACACAGGCGCTGCTGGCGGAAATCCCGCGCCTGGACGCGCGCCACAAGACCTTCACCGCCATCAAAGGCGAGATCCCCAGCCCGCTGGCGCCGCCACCGGGCTGCCACTTCCATCCGCGCTGCCCGCATGCCATGGCGCGCTGCCGGACCGAAGTGCCGCGCCTGCGCGGCATCGCCGTGAACCATCTCAGCGCCTGCCACCTGAACGAGGCGGGCTGACTGTTGGCTAGTGCGCGCCACGCCTCTCAACCCTTCTCACGCCCCGAGGAAACCTGCCCATGAAACGCCTGCTGTCCCTCTCGATCAGCGCCGCCGTTGCCACCATGCTCTGCGCCGGCGCGGCCTCCGCGCAGTCCCTGTCGATCGCTTTTGCCGATCCGCTTTCGTCGCTGGACCCGCAGCTCAACAACCATGCCGGCGACCGCTCCGTCGACCTGCATTTCTGGGACCTGCTGATCGAAAACAAGGACAACAAGCTGCAACCGGGGCTGGCCCTGTCGTGGAAAGCGCTGGACGACAAGACCTGGGAGTTCAAGCTGCGCCGCGACGTGAAGTGGCAGGACGGCAAGCCCTTCGGCGCGGAGGACGTGATCTTCTCCTACCAGCGCGCGCGCAATGTGCCGGGCAGCGTGGCGTCGTACGCGGGCTACCTGCGCACCATCGAGTCGATGCATGCCAAGGATCCGTACACCCTGGTCATCAAGACCAATATCCCGAATCCGGATCTGCCCCTGAACCTGGCCTCGATCCATATCGTCAGCAAGCACGTCGGCGAGAAGTCCAGCACCGAGGACTACAACAGCGGCCGCGCCGTGGTCGGCACCGGTCCGTACAAGTTCATCTCCTACACGCCGGGCGATCGCGTGATGATGGCGCGCAATGATGGCTATTGGGGCGGCAAGCCGGCCTGGCAGCAGGTCAGCTACCGCTACATCAACAACGGCCCGGCGCGCACCGCCGCGCTGTTGTCCGGCGACGTCGATGTGATCGACAAAGTCTCCGTGTCGGACCTGGCCAAGCTCAAGCAATCGCCCAACATCAGCGTGTTTCCCTATGCCGGCCTGCGCGTGATGCTGCTGCAGCCGAGCTTCAAGCCCGGCCCCAATCCCTACATCACTGACAATGCCGGCAAGCCGCTGGACAAGAACCCGCTGCTGGACGTACGTGTGCGCCGCGCCCTGTCGCTCGCCATCAACCGGCAGGCGGTGGTGGGCCGCATCCTGCAGAACACGGCCAGCGTGGCCAACCAGTGGATGCCGAAAAACACCTTCGGCTACAACCCGGAGGTCAAGGACATCCCCTTCGATCCGGAACAGGCCAAGAAACTGCTGGCCGAGGCCGGGTTCAAGGATGGCTTCAAGCTGACCATCCACGCGCCCAACGACCGCTACCCGCAAGGCCCGGAGACCGCGCAGGCGGTTGCCCAGTTCTGGACCCGCGTCGGCGTCAAGACCCAGGTGGAAGTGGTGCCCTGGTCGGTCTACTCTGGCCGCGCCAACAAGAACGAATACGCGGTCAGCATGCTGGCCTGGGGCAACGGCACCGGCGAGGCCAGCTATGCGCTGGTCAATGTGCTGGCCACCGTGGATGCCAAGAAAGGCCTGGGCGCCTCCAACTGGGGCCACTACAGCAACCCGGCCGTGGACAAGGCCCTGGACGAATCCACCGCCGAGTTCGATGTGCCCAAGCGCGAGGCCATCCTGCGCCGTTCGGTCAAGCTGGTGTCGGACGACGTGGGCATGCTGCCGCTCTACCACTACCAGAACATCTGGGCCGCCAGGAAGGGCCTGAAGGTGGCGCCGATGACCAGCGACCGCACCGCGGCGATGATGGTCACGCGCGACGGCAAGTAAGGCGGGGCGAACATGGCACAGCTTCACATCACCCCGGCCGACGACCTGATCGACGTCGCGCGGCGGATTTCCGTGTCGGGACTGCGTCCCGGCGAAACCATTGCCATCGCCACGCGCACGCTGCGTGGGCGGGAGCTTGCCTGGGCCAGCGAAGCCACGTTCGCGGCGGACGCCGCCGGCACCGTGGACCTGGAGCGCGACGCGCCGCTTTCGGGCAGCTACACGGGCGTGAGCCCCATGGGCCTGCTGTGGTCCCAGAGTCCGGTCGATAGCGACAGCCGCGAGCAGTTCCATGCAGACGCCAACCGGCCGCTCGTGACCGAGGTCACGATGCGGGCCGATGGCGCGCAAGCACGCGGCGAACTGGTGCAGCGCCTGGCGGCTGCCGGCGTGACCCGCCGGGACGTGCGCGAGGACGGCCTGGTCGGCACGCTTTACCTGCCCGCGGGCCCCGGGCCGCATCCGGCGGTGATGGTGCTCAACGGCTCGGGCGGCGGCATCAACGAGCCGCGCGCCGCGCTCTATGCCTCGCGCGGGTACGCTGCGCTGGCATTGGCGTACTTCAAGGCGCCGGGGCTATCGGACTACATCTCCAACACGCCGCTGGAGTACTTCGAGCGCGGCCTGCACTGGATCCGCGAACACGTCCGGCCTGCGCACGATTTCATCGCGTTGTCGGGCCAGTCGCGTGGCGGCGAGCTTGTGCTGCTGCTGGGCGCAACCTTCCCCGAGCTGGTCTCGGCTGTGATCGGCTACGTGCCTGGCGCGGTGGTGCACAGCGCGCAAAACGCCGCCGATCCCGCCAGCGGCCGTGAAGGCCCCGCCTGGCTGCACCACGGCAAGCCGCTGCCGCACGTGTGGGAGAACAACCGCACGGCAAGCTGGGCCCCGTTTGATGAAGGCCCGGCGCCACACCGGCATGAACGCGCCATCCTGACCGCGCTGCAAGACCCCGAAGCGGTGGCGCGCGCCCGCATCCGCGTGGAAGCGATCCGCGGGCCGGTGATGCTGCTGTCGGGGACCGACGACGGTTCCTGGCCTTCCAGCCTGTATGCGCGCATGGTGGCGGCCAAGCTGGCCGAAGTGGGGCATGCGCACGACGTCAAACATCTTGATTTCGAGCAAGCCGGCCACGCCATCCTCTTCCCGTATGTGCCGACCACGCAAATGGTCTATGCGCATCCGGTATCCAGGCGCATCAGCACCACCGGCGGCACGCCAGCGGCGAATGCCGTGGCGGACGAGCAATCGTGGATCGGCGTGCGGGATTTCCTGGCGCGCGCCGTGGCGCGCCACGCTGGCCAAGCCTGAGTTGCCGAACAACAAAATCACTGAGTCAAGACCGAGAACCCCATCATGACCCAAGCCAATCCAGCTACCACCGACGTGGTGGACAACGTAGCCGGCCTCGCCGCCGGCTCGGCCACCCACGCACTGCGCCATCAGCGCGAGAAGGTCGCCGCCGCGACGCAGGGCAGCTATGACGCGCTGTTCGATCCCGCCCTGCCCGGCCTGCCGCTGACCGAGCGCCTGCTGGTGGCGCTGTACGCCGCGCGCCTCACGCCCGCGCCGGAACTGGTTGCGCATTACAGCGCGCGCCTGGCGCAAGCCGGCGCCGATGCCGCCCTGGTCGCCGTGGCCGGGCAAGGCAATCCGGATTCGCTGGCCGATCCGCGCCTGCGCGCCATGCTCGCCTTCACCCGCACGCTGATCGAGAACCCGGTAGCGGGCGACGAAGCTGCCCTCAAGGCCCTGCCCGCCGCCGGCCTGGCCACGCCCGACGTGGTAACGCTGGCGCAACTGATCGCCTTCCTGTCCTACCAGGTGCGCCTGGTAGCCGGCCTGAAGGCCCTGAACACCCTGCAATCCCAGGAGGCCGCAGCATGAGCGCACCCATCAAGGCAAACGGTTTCACCAACGAGGTGCTCGACTGGAAGGCCTGGCTGGACGTGGTCCAGGTGGACCAGGCCACGCCTGAGCAGATCGCGGTGCTGGAAGAAAGCCATCCCAAGGCCAAGGTGTCGGACTACTACCTGTTCCTGGTGCATCAGGCCGAAATCCTGCGCCAGCGCTCCACCGCCTTCAACGCCATCATGTACGCCCCCGGCGGCATGGCGCGTGCCGAGCGCGAGCTGGCCAGCACGGTGGTGTCGCGCATCAACGGCTGCGTGTACTGCGCGTCGGTGCATGCCCAGCGCTTCGAGCAACTGGCCAAGCGCAACGATGTGATCACGCAGGTGTTCGAGGACCCGCATACGGCGGGCACCACCGCGCGCGAGCAGGCGATCTCCAAGTTCTCGATCGCGCTGACCGAGCGGCCGGATGCGGTGAATGCCGACACCTTGCGCGCGCTGCGCGAGGTGGGTGTGAGCGATGCCGAGATCCTCGACCTGATTCACTCGATCGCCATCTTTGCGTGGGCGAACCGGTTGATGCTGAATCTGGGGGAGCCGGTATTTCCGGCTGTGGAGAGTTAACGCCGTGCGCTGACGCTAGTCAGCCCTGCGTGGCCGGCTCGCAATGCACCGCGAGCCAGACCGTCGACTGGGCGGCATCCGTCCACGCCACGCGATGCCGGCAATGCGCCGGCAGATGCAGGTAGTCGCCGGGCGCGAGCGTGCGCGGCTCGGCCTCGCCATCCAGGTGCAGGCCCGCGCTGCCGCTGACCAGCAGCACCCATTCGTCCTGCGCGCTGTCGTACCAGAAGCCCTCCGGGCTGGCCTGGCCGTTCGAGACGATGCGCTCGATCTTCAGGCCGGGCCGCTCCAGCAAGGCTTCGAAGCGCTCGGCGGTCCTGTCGACCGGCGCCTGCGCCAGCAGGTTGCCCTGCAGCACAGGCGGCGGGTTGCCCTTGGCATCCATCATCGTCTCCGGTTGGGCGGCACGCCTGCCGCCAACGTCAATCGCCCGGGCCTGGCGCGAGCACGTCGCGCGCGCCGTTGCGGCCCATCGGCGAGACCAGTCCCGCCACTTCCATCTGCTCGATCAGGCGCGCCGCACGGTTGTAGCCAATGCGCAACTGGCGCTGCACGGCGGAAATCGAGGCCCGCCGGCTGGTCAGCACGAAGGAGGCCGCTTCGTCGTATAGCGGGTCGGCCTCCACGTCGCCACCACCTTCGCCGAACAGGTCCGACGCCGCGGCCTCGGCGGGATCGCCCGCGAGGATCGCCTCGTCGTAGTCGGGCTCGCCGAACTGCTTCCAATGCTCCACCACGCGGTGCACTTCGTCATCAGCCACAAAGGCGCCGTGCACGCGTTGCGGATAGCCGGTGCCCGGCGGCAGGAACAGCATGTCGCCCTGTCCCAGCAGACTCTCGGCGCCCATCTGGTCGAGGATGGTGCGCGAGTCGATCTTGGACGAGACCTGGAACGCCACCCGGGTAGGGATGTTGGCCTTGATCAGGCCGGTGATCACATCCACCGACGGGCGCTGCGTGGCCAGGATCAGGTGGATGCCGGCGGCACGGGCCTTCTGCGCCAGCCGCGCGATCAGTTCTTCGATCTTCTTGCCGGCCACCATCATCAGGTCGGCCAGCTCATCGATCACCACCACGATGAATGGCAGCGTGCGCAGCGGCTCGGGCGCATCGGGCGTAAGCGAGAACGGATTGGGCACGTGCTCGCCCGCGGCCTCGGCGGCGCGGATCTTCTGGTTGAAGCCGGCCAGGTTGCGCACGCCCAGCGCCGACATCAGGCGGTAGCGCTTTTCCATTTCGCCCACGCACCAGTTCAGCGCGTGCGCGGCCTGCTTCATGTCGGTCACCACCGGTGAAAGCAGGTGCGGAATGCCTTCGTAGACCGACAGCTCCAGCATCTTGGGGTCGATCATGATCAGGCGCACATCGTCCGGCGTGGCCTTGTACAGCAAGGACAGGATCATGGCGTTGACCGCCACGGACTTGCCCGAGCCGGTGGTGCCGGCCACCAGCAGGTGCGGCGCGCGTGCGAGATCGGTCACCACCGGGTTGCCGGTGATGTCCTTGCCCATCGCCAGCACCAGGTGCGAGCTATGCGCGAGGAACGATGAGGCGGCCACGATCTCGGACAGGCGGATCATCTGGCGCCGCGCGTTCGGCAGCTCCAGGCCCATGCAGGTCTTGCCGGGAATGGTCTCGACCACGCGGATCGAGGTCACGCCCAGCGCCCGCGCCAGGTCTTTCATCAGGCCGACCACCTGCGCGCCACGCACGCCCATGGCGGGATCCACCTCGAAGCGCGTGATGACCGGGCCGGCCGAGGCGCCGACCACCGACACCGGCACCTTGAACTCCGCCAGGCGTTGCGCGATCAGGTTGCCGGTTTCCTGCAACTGCTCCTCGGTCACCTGCTGGATGTCAGCCGTGGCGGTTTCCAGCAGGCCCAGGTCCGGCAAGCGGTAGTCCGAAATACGGGACGGCGGCGGCGTGACGGCAATCACTTGCGACGCCGGCACTGTACCCGCTGCAGGTGCGGTGGCTACGGCGAATGCGGCGGGTGCGGCGGCCGCTACCGGCGCATCGAGCGCCACCATCTTGCCGACCACGGCCGGCAGCACGATGCGCGGCTTGGGCGCCGGCGGCGTGGCTGGCAATGTTTCGGGCAGCGGAGCCGGCGTTTCTTCTATCGCAGGCGCGGGGCTGGCAGCGCTAACCTCGCTGCGGTGCTCGACCAGCAGGTTGGCATCGAGAACGCCTTCAGCGATCTCTTCCGTGGCTTCTTCAGGTTCGGGGTCGGAGCCGGCGATGGGCTCCAGGTCAGCTTCGGCATCCTGAACGAACACGATATTAGGCGCGGCTTCCGCCGTCGGCGCAGCTTGTGCTTCTACTTCCGGCTCGGCGGCGCCTGCCGGCTCCTGAGCCATTGCCGGTTCGTCCACCTCGGGCGCCAGGGCAACCTCTGGCAGTGCAACCGCCTCGGGCTCGGCCGGGACAGCCGCTTCGGCATCCACGGCAGACGGTTCGGCAACGACTTCGTCGCTGGCTTCGGCTGTTGCTTCGGCTGTTGCATCGACCGGGATTTCGAGCAGGGCCTCAGCCACGACCGGCGCGGCGACCTCGCTTACGGCATCGGTGACAACATCGGTGGCTGCCTCCGCGACAACCGCGGCGGCGGCAGGAGCGGCTTCCGGCTCCAGCTGCGCGTCAGCCGCCGGAGCAGCAGGCCGCGCCGGCTTCCAGGCGCTGGCCAGTGCGCTCAGCTCCGCCATCAGCGCCTCGGCTTCCAGGCGGAGCGCATCCAGCGTCACGGAGGGCGTCGCGGCTTCGCCGGGGGATTCCGCGCGCGGCTCCGCAATCTGCGGGGCCTCAAAGGGTGCGGCGGCGGAAATGGCAATGTCCTCGGTGGACAGCACCGCCATAGGTCGCGGCTCGGCGGGCGCCGCAGCGGGGACGGCCTCGGCCTCCAGCACTTGCGTTTCCTGCGCCTGGCGGGGCAGCGCTTCGGACGCTGCCGGCCCTGCTGGCACGGCGGCAACCTGTTCGCTTTGGTGCTGGCGCGCATCGTCGGCCTGCCCAACCGGCATGACAACGGGTACAACAGCGGGCACGACAACCGGCCGCACCGCGGCAGCTGTCGTCACGCTCTTTGCCGCAGCGGGCTGGGCGGGCCGCGCATTGGCTTGCGGCAGCGTTGTGATGGCCGAGCGTGCACTCATCTGCGGCTGGCGCACCGGGCTGCTGGCCACGGTCGCCCGTGCAGCCGCGGCCGGGGCAGGACTGGCTGCGCGGGCCTGCGTTGCCGCCGCGGCACTAGCCGCCGCCGCGACGGATGCCGCGCGCGCGGCTGCCGGGCTGGTGGCTTGCGGCTGGCTGGGGGTGCGCAGCGGCGCCGGCCTGGCGGGCGCCTTGGCTGCGGGCGGTGGCGATGCGGGCGCAGGGGCCTCCGGCTTGGCGGCGCCCGGCGGCCCGGCCTGCTGCAGCCAGATCTCGCCCGGCTGCGGCGGCGAATTGCGGGTGCGCGCCGGCGGCTGCCAGACTGGCTGGCGCCGCGCCGATACGGCTTCGATGCCCTTGTGGCGCGGCACATAGTCGGTCGAGCCCGGCACGGCGGTGTGCGTGGCGCCGAGGTGGGTGGTCTCCCAGCTGTCCGGCTCGCGCGCGGTGCGGGCGGGCGGGCGCGCGGGCGCCAGCTCGGCCTCATCCGGCTCCGGCAAGCTGGGCTTGCGCAGGAACAGGCTGCGCCAGGTTTCGCCAAATACCATCGGCGCGGCCAGGGCCAGCACGCCCAGCATCAGCAGCAGGCTGGCACTCCAGCCGAGCATGCCGGAAACCAAGGTGCCCAGCGCGCGCCCGGCGCTGCCGCCCGACGTGCTGCCTGCCATGCCGCCCTCGCCCGCCGCGCCTGTCAGCGCTTCGAGCGAAGCGCTCGCGCACAGCACGATCAACGTGCCAAGCCATACCCGCAGCGTGCCGCGTCCACTGAAGAACCGGCGCTCGCCGGCGAGCAGGCGCGCCACCTGGCGCCACACCAGCGGCACAAGCCACAAGGTCGAAAATCCGAACCAGCCAAAACCCATTATCGAAACGCCATCATCAAATACCTCGGGCGACGATTGTAGCGGGTCTGGGCGCGGCGTTTCCGCGCAAGATGGCACTTGCAACGGAATATCGCCTGCTTTCCAGCGCCGGGCCCCCTCCCCCGCCACGCGAACCCTGCGCGCCAACGTCGGCATCCGCCCGCGCAAAGGCGTGCCCACCGCGCGGCATGTGCGCTACTATGGACGAAGCCTGCCTCGAATCGACTCTGCCCGTTCTCACCGGCCGATTTCCATCGACCCAATCCCGAGCCAACCATGCAGACGCGCTACGCCGGACTGTCAGCCCTGGTGGTCGATGACCACCCGTTCCAGTTGCTGGCGGCAGAACAGTTGTTGACCCAGCTGGGCGTCAGCGACGTGCATTGTGCCGCGGACGGCCGCATTGCGCTGGACCTGCTTGCCGCGCGCAAGGTCGACCTCGTGCTCTGCGATATCGAGATGCCAGGGCTCAACGGGCCCGGCATGATGGACGAGCTGACCCGGCGCAAGGACCACGCCTTCGCCGGCGCCCAGCCCCTGTGGGTATGGGTGTCCGCGCTGCAGGACGACATCATCGATTCCCATGTGAGCCTGGCCGATTCGGTTGGGCTCGCCCATGTGCGCGCGGTGCGCAAGCCGATCTCGGCGGTGGTGCTGGAAGAGATCCTGCAGGATGCGCTGGAGCGCGACCTCACCGCCGAAGCCCCGGCGGCGGCCCCAAGCCAGCCGGATGACCGCGAGCTGCTGGCCGCGATGCAGACGCCCGGCGCCATCTTCATCATGCTGCAACCGCAGTTCAGGATCAGCACGGGCGCGCTGGCCGGCGCAGAAGCGCTTTGCCGCTGGCGCCATCCGACCATGGGCCTGATCCGGCCCGACCTCTTCATCCCAAGGCTCGAGGCAATGGGCGAGGCCGATGCCATCTTCCAGCTGGCGGGCCAGCAATGCCTGTCGGTGCAGCGCCAGTTGCTGGCGCGCGGCGTGCGTATCCCGCTGAGCATCAATGCCTCCGCGCAGACGCTGTGCCGGCCCGGCGTGCTCGACGCCTTCGATGCCATGGTGGAAGCCAGCGGCATGCCCCGCCAGTTGCTGAATATCGAATTGACCGAGGGCTACCCGGTCTGCGACACCCGTGCCCTGTCGATTGCGCTGAACCGCCTGCGCTTGCTAGGTTACGGCGTGGCCATCGACGATTTCGGGATCGGCATCGCCACCCTCAAGCTGCTGGCGGACCTGCCCTTCACCCAGATCAAGCTCGACCGCTCGTTCGTGGTGGCGGTGCCCGGTAACAGCCAGCGCGCGGCGATCTGCCGCAACGTCATCAACCTCGCGCGAGACCTCAAGCTGGAATGCGTGGCCGAGGGCATCGAGACCCCCGCGCAGCGCGACGCGCTGCAAGCCCTGGGCTGCGACCTTGGCCAGGGCTACCTGTGGTCCCCCGCGCTGCCGCCCGACATGTTTGTGGCTGAAACGCTGGGCCGCTGGACGCCCTGAGGGCGCCCCGAGGGCGCTCCCAAACGGCAGCTACGCTAGTTCCACTTGCCGTTGACGCCGCCCACGCTCAGGCGCCCCGCGCCCAGCAGCGCGACCGCGATGGCGCCACCCAGGAACATTGCTTGCAATTCCAGCGCCCAGCCACCGGTGTCGGCCAGCGCGCCTAGTTGCTTCATATGGACGAGGCCCACTGCCACCAGCATGTTGACGGCGACGATCAGCGCGGCGGCCCGGGCCCACAAACCAAGGATCAGCAGCACCGGCGCCACCACTTCCCCGATATAGACACCGTAGGCCAGCACGACGGGCAGGCCGGCCTGCGTCACCACCTGCGTCACGAACCCCGGCCCGGCGATAAGCTTGGAGATCCCGTGCAGCAGGACCAGCACGCCGAGCACAATGCGCAGTACCGCCTTGCCCAGGTCCTGCGATGGCTGAGAACCACTCATGGTCGTCACTCCTTGTCCGGATCAGAAAACGAAAGCGCGAATGCGCTGCCTGCAGGCGAAGCGCCTTTGGCTCCACGCGCGGCACGCATATTTACCTTAGTGCGCCGCGCGGTGAAGGTAAAGGCACAAGTTGCGCGGACGCGCCATCAGATCTGGCCGATGGGCCGGTGCATGCCCGGCTGGCGCGGCGGCTGCATGCCCGCCTTGCAGGCCGTCTCGGGCAGGATGTCGGCAAGGAAATCCAGGAAGCGCCGCAGCGCCGGCGGCATGCCCTTGCGCGAGGGAAAGACCGCATGCAACGTCCCGACCGGCATGATCCACTGCGGCAGCAGCACCTCCAGTTCCCCGCTCTCGATGGCATCGCGGCAGAACATGCGCGGCAGCATCGCCACGCCGATGCCCGCGATGGCGGCCGCGCGCAGCAAGGCGAATTCGTCGGTGACAAGGCGCGGATCGTACTGCACGTGGATCGACTGCCCGGTATTGCAGGTCAGCGTCCAGGCATGCTTGCCGTCGTGCGGCTTCTGGTTGACGCCCGGCATGCCGTCCAGCGCTTCAGGCGTGCGCGGGCGGCCGATGCTGTCCAGCAGCGCAGGGCTGGCTACCAGCATCAGCGGGCTCTCGCCGTAGGTGCGCACCACCAGCGACGAGTCGTCCATCACCTCGCGCACCCGCAACGCCAGGTCGAAGCCTTCGGCGATCACGTCCACGCGGCGGTTGGTGGCTTCCAGTTCAATGCGCACGCCGGGATTGGCCTGCATGAAATGCCCGATGGCGGGCGCCAGCAGGCTCTGGGCAATCGCCACGGGGCAGCTCACGCGCAAGGTGCCGCCGGGCTGGTCGCGCGCCTGCTCAATCACTTCGCGCGCCGCTTCGGCCTCCGTCAGCATGGCGCGGCAGCGCTCGTAGTAGGCCTCGCCGATGGGCGTCACGCGCACCTGGCGGGTGGTCCGGCGCAACAATTGCACCCCCAGGTCCCGCTCCAGCTGGGCAATGCGCCGGCTGAGCCGGGACTTTGGCACGCCACTGGCACGGCTCGCGGCCGAAAAACTGCCGTGCTGGACCACCTGGGCAAACAGCGATAGATCGTTCAGGTCTTGCATGGGTCATCCTTGGCGGTAAGAGCGTGCCAGGGTAGCAGCCCGCCTGCGTTCTGCGCCTGGAACAATAAGTTCTATTTTGCCCCACTACCGGCATCAATGGCAGACCGCTATCTTTCATTCATCCAACCCGACCCCAGTGGAGATGAACATGAAGATCTTGCAAATCGACTCGAGCGTACTTGGCGGCCATTCCGCTTCCCGCAGCCTGACCGCCAAGGTGGTCGCCGACCTGCGCGCCAAGCACCCCGAAGCCACCCTGACCGTGCGCGACCTGGACCAGGACGCACCGGCACACCTGTCCGGCGCGCTGCTGCCCGTGCTGGGCGGCCCGAAGGATGGCCTGAACGCCGTGCAGGAAAGCGAGCTGCAACGCACCGAAGCCTTCCTCAAGGAATTCCTCGAAGCCGACGTGCTGGTCGTCGGTGTACCGCAATACAACTTCGGCATCCCCAGCCAGCTCAAGTCCTGGATCGACCGCATCGCCCAGGCTGGCCGCACCTTCAAGTACACCGAGACCGGCCCGGTCGGCCTGGCCGGCGGCAAGCGCGTGATCGTGGTGTCGTCGCGCGGCGGCGTGCGCCAGGACGCCAACGCCCTGGACCTGCACGAGCAGACCGTGGACGTGGTGTTCCGCTTCCTGGGCCTCACCGACATCACGTACGTGCGCGCCCACGGCCTGGCAATGGGCCCCGAAGCCCGCGAAGCCAGCCTGGTCGCCGCCAACGGCGCCGTGGCAGCCCTGGCAGCCTGATCCCGGCGCGGCGGCCTCGCGCCGCCCAGCCCCGCGCAAAACGCTCGCCCGCAGTCATGTCGGCGGGCGTTTTGCATTCTTGCGTTTCAGCCCGCATACCTTGCAGCGCCGCGCCCTGCCACGGATTCTTGCACGCGCGAGCCTGCTATGCCCACCGCGCGATCGGGTCTATGATGGTTCCGAACGCCTGAGCGGTTTCGGTGCATGTCCATCCAGGGGGAAGCCCGCGCGGCCTTGTTGTGCAGGCCTGGGTCGGAACCTGTCCGCAATCCACACGCCACGGCCAGCCGCCACCCAAAGCGGTATCCGCGGCAGATGCATAGTCCGATCCGGGAGCCCGCATGTCCTCTGCCCTGCTGCCTGCCAGCGCCGTGCATCCTCCGCACGAGCCAGCCCTGCTGTCCCAGTACCGCCACGTGCGCGCGGCTACCGAAGCCATGGTCGCTGACATCACCGACGCCGACGCCACGGTGCAGTCCATGGACGACGCCAGCCCCGCCAAATGGCACCTGGCGCATACCACCTGGTTCTTCGAGGAATTCGTGCTGACGGCGCGTATCCCGGACTACGAACCGGTCGATCCGCAGTATCGCTACCTGTTCAACTCCTATTACGAATCCGTCGGCGCCCGCCACCCGCGGCCACGCCGCGGCCTGTTGTCGCGGCCTTCGCTCGACGAGATCCTGGCCTACCGCGAGGCGGTCGACGAAACCATGCTCGGTCTGCTGACCAGCGCGCAGACCGATGCCGAGGCGGCGCTGATCGAGCTTGGCCTGAACCACGAGCAACAGCACCAGGAGCTTCTGCTGACCGACATCCTGCATCTGTTCGCGCAAAACCCGCTGAAGCCGGCCTTCGCGCCAGAGTTGCTGGCGCCCGTGATCGCCGATCCGCGCCCGGCGGCGGAATGGATCCACTTTGCCGGTGGCGTGGTCGCCATCGGCCATGACCGCGACGGCTTTGCCTTCGATTGCGAAGGCCCGCGGCACAACGTGCTCCTGCAGCCTTACCAGTTGTGCTCGCACCCGGTCACCAACCACCAGTGGTTTGAATTTATCGAGGATGGCGCCTACCGGACCGCCGGATTGTGGCTGTCGGATGGATGGCGCTGGGTGTGCGAACACGGCATCGAAGCGCCGCTGTACTGGGTGGAGCGTGAAGGCACCTGGTGGCAAATGAGCCTGCGCGGCATGCAGCCGGTGGATCCGGACAGCCCGGTCACGCATATCAGCTTCTATGAGGCCGATGCCTTTGCCCGCTGGGCCGAGCGCCGCCTGCCAACCGAGGCGGAGTGGGAGCACGCCGCGCGCAACCTGCCGGCTACCGGGAATTTTGTCGAGGGACGCGTGCTGCGGCCGCTGCCTGATCGCCAGAATACCTCCGGCGTGCTGCGGCAGATGTTTGGCGACGTGTGGGAATGGACTGCCAGCCCCTTCCAGCCCTACCCGGGCTTCCAGCCTAGCGCCGGGGCCGTGGGGGAATACAACGGCAAATTCATGTGCAGCCAGATGGTGCTGCGCGGCGGTTCCTGCGTCACGCCGGAGTCGCATATCCGTGCCAGCTACCGCAACTTCTTCTACCCGCACCAGCGCTGGCAGTTCACCGGCGTGCGCCTGGCCGACGACGCCTGAGTACCTGATCGCTGGATCGTCTGGGCAGGAGCAAAAACGCGCCGGGTTTTAGCCCGGCGCGTTTTACTTATGTTCAGTCGTTCAGTTGTTCAGTTCCAGCCCTTTTGCGGAGGCTGTGCGCTTAACGGCGTCTGCGGATACAGCTTCTGCCAGCGCGACTTCAGCCCCTCCGCGATCTCCTTCTGGTGATAGCGCTCGGCAAAATCGATCACCGTCATGCCCTGCTGGTTCTTCAGGCGCATGTCGGCCCCTTCGTCCAGCAGCAACTTGACCGTCTCGATATGCCCGCCGCGCGCCGCCATCATCAGTGGCGTGCTGCCATTGGGACTTTCCGCATCGATATAGGCGGCGTGGTCGACCAGGAACTTGACGATCTCGTTGTTGCCGTTGGTCGCCGCGTAATGCAGCGGCGTCCAGCCAGTCTTGTTGATCTCGACCTCCATCTGGTCGACCATCAGCTTGACCAGGCCCAGTTCGTTCTGCAGGCTGGCCATCATCAGCGGTGTCTCGCCGGCCGCATTGGCCTTGTCGAAATCGATGTCCTTGGCGCGGATCAGCGCCTCCGCCACCTTCAGCGACTTCTCGCGCAATGCCACCACCAGCATGGGATTGCCCTTGGCATCCACCAGGTTGGGGTCGACTCCGCGCGCCAGCATCTTCTGGGCCGCCTTGACGTCGTCGAACTCCACCGCATGGCGCATATCGTCCACGGGCGCAGCCCAGGCCACGGCGCCCGCCAGCATGGCCGCAACGGCGGCGAGGCGTCGGACAGTATTCATGTTAAGCATGAGATTTCCTATCTATATGCTTGAAAAGACGGAAGAAATTATCCGACGTACGTTCCGCGAGCTCCTCAACCGGGATGCCACGCAGGTTGGCGATGAACTCGCCCACATGGCGCACCCATGCGGGCTGGTTGGTCTTGCCGCGGTACGGCACGGGCGCCAGGTACGGCGAATCGGTCTCGATCAGCATGCGGTCCAGCGGGATCTTGCGCGCCGTTTCCTGCAACTCCACCGCATTCTTGAAGGTGACGATGCCGGAGAACGAAATGTGGAAGCCCTCGTCCAGCGATTGCCGGGCAACCTCCCAGTTCTCGGTGAAGCAATGCATCACCCCGCCGGCTTCGGCCGCGCTTTCCTCGCGCATCACGCGCAAGGTGTCTTCGGCGGACGAACGGGTATGGATGATCAGGGGCTTGCCGGTCTGCCGCGCGGCGCGGATATGGGTGCGGAAACGCTCCCGCTGCCATTCCATGTCCGCGATGCTGCGGCCTTCCAGCCGGTAGTAGTCGAGCCCGGTCTCGCCCGTACCGACCACCCGTGGATGCGCCGACAGCGCCAGCAGGCGCTCCAGCGTGGGCTCCTCGCCCTCCTCGTAATCGGGATGCACCCCGACGGTGGCGTACAGGTGCGGATGCTGCTCGGCGAGCGCCAGCACGCGCGGAAAATCTTCCAGCGTGACCGAGATGCACAGGGCATGCGACACCTGGTTGGCGCGCATGTTCTCCAGCAATTCGGGCAGGCGCGCGGCCAGGTCGGGGAAATCTAGATGACAGTGGGAATCGACAAACATTGGGGCGGTTTCCAGATAGAGACGCCGCCGCGGGCGGCGCCACCCGCCATTGTATATGGTCGTGCCAGCGAGCCAGCTGCCTGGCGGCGCCTGGCTCGCGAGCGTTCCTACTCGGCTGGCTTTGTCAGATGCCGCCCGAGGATGATCAGGTCGCGCTCGACCCCATCGAGCACAGCCACGCGCGGCAGGTTACCCCAGCGCTCGAAGCCCAGCGAGGCGAACAGGGCCAGGCTGGGCGCGTTATGGCCAAAAATGAAGCCCAGCAGCGTATTGACCCCGATTTGCGGCGCATGGGCGATGGCCTGCTGCAGCAGGTAGCGCCCCAGGCCCTGCCCGCGGCGGGTCGCGTCCAGGTAGATCGAGACTTCGGCGGTGGCGCCATAGGCCGGGCGCCCGTAGAAGTCGGAAAAACTGAGCCATCCGGCCATGCGCCCTTCACCGTCCTCGGCCACCCACAGCGGACGCCGCTCCGGCTGATGCTCATCGAACCAGGCCTGGCGCGACTCCACCGCCACGGGCTCGGTGTCTGCCGTGACCATGCGTGAAGCGACGGTGCTGTTGTAGATGGCGACGATGTTGGCCAGGTCACGCTGCAGCGCGGGCCGCACGGTAAAGGCGGAATCACTCATTGCTGAATATCTTCTCGGACAGGCTAGAAAATTTTAAAAAAACCAACTACATCAAATACTTACGCCACAAAGATGAAGTCAATTATAACGTTTGACTGGGCCGACCGGACTCAATTGTCTTGCCCAGGATCTCTTCCACCGCGCGGCGCAGGTTGCGGCCGTTGTCGTCATCCGGCAGGTGAATCCCAATGCCGGGCGTCTTGTTGGGCGTGCCAACCGGGGTAATCCATGCCACCTGGCCGGCAATCTGGTACTTCTGCGGCCGGTCCAGCAGCGAAAGCACCAGGAAGACTTGCTCGCCCAGCCGAAAGGGCCGGTTGCTCGGGACAAAGATGCCCCCACGGTGCAGGAACGGCATGTAGGCCGCATAGAGGCCCGCCTGGTCCTTGATCGACAGCGAAAGCACGTTGGGCCGGGAAGCTGCGCCCGGGACCGTCGGCGCCCCGATGCCGCCGGCGGCGGCCAAGCCTGCGGCTCCGGGAACGCTGGCGCCCCGTGCCCCTGTCACCTCTGTATTCATGACTGACCCCTTGTTGCTGACTGTTGGCCTTCAGGCCATATTGGATTTGTTCAACGTCTTCGGCTTACTGAAACAACTGCCGGTATTCCAGAAACACGGCCTCCATCACCAGCCGAGCCGCCAGCGGATGGTTCTCGCTGCGGCGATGGCCCACGAGCCGCGTGGAGAACGCCTGCAACCGGTGTGCATCGGTTGCCTGTGCGCAACGCGCCAGGGCCGCCTGCTCGCGCGGGAAATAACGCGGCCCCGGCGTTGCGGCCAAGCGGGCCGACAGCAGATCGTACGTCCAGCGCTGCAGGATGCCAAGCACCGATGGCACCGGCAGCTTCTGCACCTGCTCGGCCGCCGCCAGCGCATCGAAGCCGGCGCCGGCGCCAAGCTGGCTCACCAGCCAGCGCTGCATCGGCTGCTCCTCGGCCTCGGCGGCATGCAACGCGGTCAGCGGGGAACCGCCGGCCAGCGCCAGCTGCGCCTCGGCGTCTCCCACGCCCTGGCTGCTCAGCCAGCTCATGGCCGCAGCGGCCGTGGGCCGTTGCACGGAAAACTGGCGGCAGCGCGACAGGATGGTGGGCAGCACACGATCCAGCCGGTCGGTCACCAGCAGGAACACGGTGGACGGCGGCGGCTCCTCCAGCGTCTTGAGCAAGGCGTTGGCGCCCTCATGCTGCAAGGCGTCGAGCGGATACACCACCACCAGGCGCAAGCCGGCGCGGTGCGTGCCGATGCCGACCGTTTCAATCAGGGCCCGCACCTGCTCCATGCGGATAACCTTGCTGGGCGCTTTCTTCTTGCCGCTTTCATCCGTCGGCGCGTCGTCCGTCGCCTCCATGGCCTCCGGGCGCACCACGCTGAAGTCCGGGTGGTTGCCCTGGCTGAACCAGTGGCAGGCCGAACATGTGCCGCAAGGCTGCCCGTCGGGGCGCGGCGTCTCGCACAGCAGTCCCTGGGCAAAATGCAGCGCCAGGTCGCGCTTGCCGATGCCTTGCTGGCCGTGAATGAGCAAGGCATGCGGGAGCCGCTCGCGCAGCGCGTTCAGCCGTTGCCAGTCTTCTTTCTGCCAGGGATAAAGCATGCGGATCAGTGAGTTAGGGTTGAAACTTCGTGTAACTACGCACGTGGCGCGAGGGATAGAGGACGACAGGCTCGGCTATCCCCGTCCCTCTCAATACGCTCGATTCCTGCTGCCAATTCAAAGTGTTGCGAGGATTTTCTCAAGCTCTACCTGAATCTCGGGGATGCTCCGAGTCGCGTCGATGACCCGGAAACGCTGTGCAGACTCCGCCGCGCGGCGCAGGTATTCCTGCCGCGTGCGCTCGAAGAAGGCACGCGATTCGGCCTCGAACTTGTCGGGCTCGCGTGCGCCGGCCAGGCGCGCGCTGGCGGTTTCCAGCGGCACATCGAACAGSAGCGTCAGATCMGGCTGCAGACCATCCTGCACCCAGGTCTCCAGCACTTCGAGCCGTGCGCGCGGCAGGCCCCGGCCACCGCCCTGGTAGGCAAAGGTGGCATCGGTGAAGCGGTCGGAAACCACCCAGTCACCGCGCGTCAGCGCGGGTTCGATGACTTCGGCAATATGTTCGCGGCGGGCCGCGAACATCAGCAAGGCCTCGGTTTCGAGATGCATCTTGCGGTGCAGCAGCAACTGCCGCAGATCCTCGCCAAGCGGCGTGCCGCCGGGCTCGCGGGTGGTAACGACCGATGCGTTACCTGCCAGCCGGGCGCGCAGGCGGTCCGCCACCCACTCCACGTGGGTGCTCTTGCCGGCACCGTCGATGCCTTCGAATGTGATGAATTTTCCGCGCATGGGGAGACTTATTTGCCGCGCTGGTATTTATCTACCGCGCGGTTGTGTTCGGGAAGCGAGTTGGAGAAATGGCTGCTGCCGTCGCCGCGCGCCACGAAATACAGTGCGTCGGACGGGGCCGGCGCGGTGGCGGCGGCCAGCGAGGCCAGCCCGGGCAACGCGATCGGGGTGGGCGGCAGGCCGTTGCGCGTGTAGGTATTGTAAGGGGTGTCGGACTGCAGGTCGCGCTTGCGGATATTGCCCTCGAACGCCTCGCCCATGCCGTAGATCACCGTGGGATCGGTCTGCAGCATCATGCCCTTCTTGAGCCGGTTGATGAACACGGCCGCGATCAGCGGGCGCTCGGCTTGCTGGCCGGTCTCCTTCTCCACGATCGAGGCCATGATCAGCGCCTCATAGGGCGACTTGTATGGCAGGTCAGGCGCCCTGGCGTTCCAGACATCGGTCAGGCGCCGCTGCATGGCGCGATAGGCATGCTTGTACAGTTCGAGATCGCTGCTGCCGCGGGCAAACAGGTAGGTGTCGGGGAAAAACAGGCCCTCCGGCGTCGGCTCGGGCGCACCGATGGCCTTCATCAGTTCCGCGTCCGACAAGCCGCGGCTCTCGTGCTTGAGCGCCGGATGCGCATCCACGGCGGCGCGCATCTTGCGGAATTCCCAGCCTTCGATGACGGTCAGCACATAGTGGTTGACCTCGCCCCGGGCGATCTTGCCGATCACCGACAGCGGCGTGGCACTGCTGTCGAACTCATAGCCCCCGGCCTTGAGGTCGGCGCCATGACCGGTAAGCCGCACCAGCAGCGCGAACAGGCGGGGGTCCATCTGCACCCCGCCACGCTGGATCTGGCGGCCAACGCTGGCCACACTGGAATTGGGCTTGATCACCACCTCGATGGGCGAGGCTGTCAGCGCGAGCGGGCGATTGGCCCACCAGGCAAAGGCGCCGGCGGCGGCAATCGTGAAAATCACGGCGACCAGCAGCAGCCGCAGGAAAAGACGTTTCATGTAAAAGAGAAAGTAGCGGCGCACAATGCACCGCGGCAAAGCCGGGCTCACCCAGTGTCGACCATGGGCATCCCGGCTGAAATGGCGACAGCCTCATATAATACCGGGAGCCTTGCACCTTTAGCCGCTTGTAGCTCCTTGCACCTTCCATCCGGCGCGCCCGTGCGCCCCTTGCTTGCGATACCTGCCATGAATGCCCCTGCCCCAGACCGTGCCACCCAGTTCGAAGCCGTGCGCCAAAGTGGAGTCGTCTGCCGACCCGCGCACCTGGGCCTGATCCGGGTTGCCGGCGAAGACGCCGGCAGTTTCCTGCATACCCAGCTGACCAATGCCGTGGATGACCTTGCCGCCGGCACCGCCCGCCTGGCCGGCTACTGCTCGCCCAAGGGACGGCTGCTGGCCAGCTTCCTGATGTGGCGTGACGAGGAAGGCATCGTCCTCCAGCTGTCCGCCGACCTGCAGCCCGCTATCCAGAAGCGCTTGTCGATGTTCGTGCTGCGCGCCAAGGCCAAGCTGTCCGATCTCACGCCGGCCCGCGCCGTGCTGGGCGTGGCAGGTGCCAATGGCGCCACCGCCCTGCAGGCGGCCGGCCTGCCCGCGCCGGCCGAGCCCTGGGCCAGCGCCGCGGCCGCCAGCGCCACCGTGATCCGGCTGCCCGACGGCGCCGGGCTGCCGCGCTGGCAGGTAGTGCTGCCGGTCGAACAGGCCGACGAAGTCCAGGCTGCGCTGTCGGCACAGCTGGTGCCGGTGGATGCCGTGGTGTGGGACTGGCTGGAAGTGCAAGCCGGCGTGCCGCGCATCGCCGCTGCCACGCAGGAGCAGTTCGTGCCTCAGATGATCAACCTGGAACTGGTTGGCGGCGTGAGCTTTCGCAAGGGCTGCTATCCGGGCCAGGAAATCGTTGCGCGCAGCCAGTACCGCGGCACGCTCAAGCGACGCATGTGGCTGATCCATGGCGAAGGCGAAGCGCCGGGCGCGGCCACGGAGATCTTCCGCCCCGAGGATCCTGACCAACCCTGCGGCATGATGGTCAATGCCGCCGCCGCGCCACAAGGCGGCTGGGACGGCCTGGCCGAACTGAAGATCGATGCGGTGGGTGGCGCCCTGCACCTGGGCAGCGCTGCCGGCAGCCTGGTACGCGTGGGCGAGCTGCCCTATGCCGTCCCCTTCGGCGACGCCGCCTGAACCCCTGGCAACACTGGGAATAGCCATGAGCGACCACCTGTACGTCTATTTCCGGGTACCGGAAGCCCGTGCCGAAGAGGCCATCGCGCACTGGCACAGCTGGATGGAGACCGTTGCCGAAGCGAGCGGAATTGGTGGTACGCTCTTACGCAGGCCCGAGGCGCGCGACGGCATGCAGACCTGGATGGAAGCCTACGCCGATGTGCCGCCAGCCTTCGACCAGTTGCTCGACGGGCTGTGGCGGCAAAGCGGGCTGCAGCAGTGGATCAGCGGCGAGCGGCAGGTGGAGCGTTTTGTCGATATCGACCAGCTCTGATGGGGGCCATGGAACGGCCCAGCCACCATGGTCCCTGAATGACAAAGCCGAAGATCGGATCGCAGTCGATGCCGTGAATGTGGCAACCGCAGTGAATGCAGCAAAGGAAGCGCTATGTGCTTGATTCTGGTGGCCTGGCAATCGCACCCGGACTATGCCCTGGTGGTGGCCGGCAACCGCGACGAGTTCTATGCCCGCCCGGCGGCGCCCGTGCATTGGTGGGAAGACGCCCCCCAGGTGCTGGCCGGCCGCGACATGGCGGAAGTGATCGGCGAGCCAGGCACCTGGATGGGCCTGGCCGGCGACGGCCGCTTTGCTGCCCTGACCAACTACCGCGCCCCGTCCGAGAAACGCACCGATGCGCGCTCGCGCGGTGAGCTGGTGGCCGGATTCCTGCGCGGCGACAGCGATCCGCAATCCTATCTGTCCGGGCTGGTGCCCCGCACCGGCGCCTACAACGGCTTCAACTTGCTGGCGTGCAACCTGCGCGAGCTGTGGTGGTACAGCAACCGCGGCACCTCGCCCTATCCGCAGCGCCTCAAGCCCGGCATCTATGGGCTATCCAACGCCTTGCTGGATACGCCGTGGCCCAAGGTGCGCAGCCGCGTCGGCGCGCTCGCCGAAACACTCGCCGCCGACACCGGCCTGGCCGGCGCCAGCATCGAGCCTTATCTCGACCTGCTGGCCAACGATCGCCAGGCCTTGGATTCCGAGCTTCCGCGCACGGGGGTGACCCCGGAGTGGGAAAAGCTGCTGTCCTCCGCCTTCATCCGCTCGCCCAGCTATGGCACCCGCGCCAGCACCGTGCTGCGCGTGCGCCATGACGGCCGCTTCGAGGTTAGCGAACGCAGCTTCGACGCCAACGGCCGCACCGGCGAGGTGTCCTACCGCGGCCACCTGCGCGTTGCCCGCGACGCCGGCTCGGTGCAAGCGCCGCGCTAAGGCTGGCGCGCTCAGTACTGCTGTGCCGCCAGGCCGGCCAGGCGCAATGCCACGTTCAGCGCCCGGATCGCGGCGGGGTCATTGCGCACCGCCAGCAGCCATGCATCCTCGAAGTGCCCGATCTCCAGCAGTTGCATGCCATGCGGCGCCAGTTCGCGGTTGACGTGCGCCAGGTAGAGCCCGGCGGGCTTCATGTCGAAATCGTTGTCGTCACCACCTAGTGGAATGCCGTCTTCGTCGTACAGATCGTCGACGTCGATGGCCGAGACACCCGCCGCGCGCAGCGTGGCGAGGCGTGCCACGGCTTGCACGCCCAACGTGCTGAAATCCCGCCAGTCCACCTTGACCAGGCAGTGCTCCGCCAGCCAGGGTTGCAACCATGCCGAGAGCAGGTCTTCGCCAGCGGGCGGCTCGCCCGACGGCGCACGGTCGAGATCTAGGGCGGGCGTGGCATCGGCCAGGGCCTGGAGCAGGCGGGAACGGATTTCAGACATGGACAAGATCAACGGGAAAGCGATGGCAAAAACAAAGACCGCGATGGTACAGCGTAGGCGGCTGGCTGCAAGCCCCGCAAGCTATCGCTTCATTCAGGCCACAGCCGCCAGCCTGGCGGGCAACGCAGCCCGAACCGCCTCGCTCACGATGCCTGCCAGCCGGGTGGCAGGCGCCTCCAGTTCGGCATCCTTGCGGTAAAGCGCCAGCGCCAGCGAGGGCAACGCAGGCAGCCCGCCCTCTCCCGGCTCCCAGGCCCGCACGGAGGGTGGCAAGCCCATGCCGGTGCGGATGGTCAGCCCCAGCCCGGCCGCCGCCCCTGCCCACAAGCCACCCAGGCTCGCGCTGCTGAAAGCGACCCGCCAGGCAATGCCGGCGCGGTCCAGGGCGGCCGTGCCCGCGGAGCGGAAACGGCACGGCGGCTCGAATGCCACCAAGGGCAGCGGGCCGTTGTCTTGCCACGGCGCACGCGCGCCGGCGGGCCCGATCCAGCGCATCGGCAACATCGCCACCTGCTCCACATGCGGCATCCGCACGCCATCGTCCCACGCTAGCGCCAGGTCCAGGCGGCCGGCGGCCACGCCGTCCAGCAGCTCGGTGTTGCGCGCAACGCGTGCCTCGATCTTCACCTTGGGATGCGCGCGGGCGAACCGGCCGAGCACCTCGGGCAGCAGCACCTCGCCAAAGTCCTGCTGCAGGCCGAACCGCACCCAGCCCTCCAGCGCCACGCCGTGCACGGCGGCGGCGGCCTCGTCGTTGAGCTCCAGCAGCCTGCGGGCATAGGCCAGCATGGTCTCGCCCGCCTCCGTCAGCGCCAGTCCCCGCCCGGCCTTGCGAAAGATCGCCGTGCCCGCCTGCTCCTCCAGCTTCTTGAGCTGCGCGCTGACCGCCGAGGTGGAGCGGCCCAGCCGGTCGGCGGCCCGGGCATAGCTGCCGAGTTCCATGCCCACAACGAAGCTGCGCAGTACATCGAGGTCGAAGTTCACCGCTGCCATGTCAAACCATCCTGTTATTTGGGATGTTCAATCAATAATTATCTGATATTCAGGATCATTCTGCGGCGGCAGAATCAGTGCGTCAAGGCCTGCATGTGCCGTTTTCCCAAGGATGATCCCGTGCCCCGCGCTCCTGCTCCGCTCCCTTTTGCCGCTGTGCCTGGCCCTGCCGGCGCAGCCCTCGCCCCACGCCATGGCCCGGGCCATCGCTGGAAAGTGCTGGCCCTCGGCGTCGCGGCCAATGCCAGCTTTGCCGCGGCGTTCTCGGGCATTCCCACCACCGCGGTGCTGATGCGCGCCGGCTACCGGATCAGCGATGGCGAGCTGGGTTTTTGCCTGGGCATGATGGGACTCGGCATTGCGGTGAGCGAAGTGCCGTGGGGCTTGCTGACCGACCGCTGGGGCGACCGCCGCGTGCTGCTGACCGGCTTGATGGCCACCGCGCTGTGGCTGGTGCTGATGGCGGTGTTCGTAGCGCCGCTGCCCGGCCATATTCCCGGCAACGCTGTGCTGGCGCTAGGCCTGCTGGGGCTGGGCCTGCTGGGCGGCAGCGTCAACGGCTCCAGCGGCCGCGCCGTGATGGCATGGTTCCGCGAAGGCGAACGGGGCCTCGCCATGAGCATCCGCCAGACCGCGGTACCCGCCGGCGGCGGGATGGGCGCGTTGATGCTGCCGATGCTGGCGCAGTCCTTTGGCTTTGCCGCCGTCTACGGCGCGCTGGCCGTGTTCTGCGGCGTCACCGCGGCCTTTGCCTGGCACTGGATGCACGAGCCGCCGGCCGAGCCGGCGCGCGCCATGTCGCCGGCAAGCGGTGCGCCCGGCAAGGCAGGGCCCGGCCCGTTAAGAAGCGCGCAGGTCTGGCGGCTGGTGAGTGGCATGGGCCTGATGTGCGTGCCACAAGTGGCTGTGCTGACGTTCGCAACGGTCTTTCTGCACGATTTCAGCCACATCGGCATTGCCGCTGCGGGCATGGCCGTGGCGGCGGTCCAGGCAGGTGCTGCCGTCATGCGGGTGTGGAGCGGCCACTGGACCGACCGCCATGGCAACCGCCGCGCCTATATGCGCGCCTGCAGCTTGTTGACCTTGCTTGTGTTCGCCATGCTGGCGGGGCTGACCTGGCTATGCGCCGCCGCACCGGGCTGGCACGCCGTGCTGACGCCAGTGCTGATGGCATGCCTGGTGCTGGGCGGCATCTGCACTTCGGCCTGGCATGGCGTGGCCTTCACCGAGCTGGCGACGATCGCGGGCGCCAGCCGTGCAGGCACCGCGCTCGGGCTGGGCAATACCTTTGCGTTTTCGGGTTTCTTCCTGGTGCCGCTGGCGATCCCGGCGATGGCCGCCGGCTATAGCTGGGCGGCCGTGTGGCTGGCGGCCAGCGTGAGCGCGCTATTGGCGCGGCCCTTGTTTGCGCGGCAGGCCCGCGCCTGACGACAAGCCGCCGATTGCATTCAGCGCAGCAATTTGCGCATCTCCACGTGAGGAATGCCGGCCTCTTCGAATTCCTCGCCGACCTGTTCGAAGCCCACGCGCGCATAGAACGGTGCGGCGTGGCGCTGCGCATTGAGCACCAGCTCAGCGTAGCCAAGCTCAGCGGCCTTGGCCATCAGCGCATCCAGCACCATGGCGCCGACGCCGCTGCCGCGCGCGGGCTTGAGCACCGCCATGCGGCCGATGTGGCCGTCCGGCAGCAGGCGGCCTGTAGCCAGCGCACTGCCGTCCTCGGCCAGCGCCAGGGCGTGCCAGCTCGGCTCATCCCATTCGTCCCATTCCAGCTCCACCGGCACGCCCTGTTCTTCGACGAAGACGGCATAGCGGATGGCGCGCGCGGTATCGCGTGCTTCGGACCAGGAGGCAAGGCGGATGGTGATCGTCATCGTTGTTCGGTGCGCAAGGCGCAAAGCGGTGAAAAAACGGCCAGAGGGGCGGCCGTCATGATACTCCCGCCGCGGCGGGGGCAAGCGATGCCAGTCATTGCTGCAATGCAACATGGAGAAAGGGATAGGGGCGAAGGTATGGGGTAGGGGTAATTCCCGATCCGCATCCTTCCTGGAAAATTTGTATGATGACCATATTACCTAATCACCTGAGGCCTCCCGTGTTCCAGAAAGTCCCGGCCCGAGCCCTGACAGACACCGTTGCTGAACAGCTGCTGGAGAAGATCGAAAGCGGCGCCTTCGGCCGTGGCGACAAGCTGCCCACGGAGGCGGTACTGTCCGAGGAATTCGGCGTCAGCCGCACCGTGATCCGCGAAGCCATCGCCCGGCTGCGCCACGAGGGCGTGGTGGAATCGCGCCAGGGCAGCGGCGTGTTCGTCACCGAGCAGGCCGGCATCCGGCCGCTGCGGATCGACTACACCGATGTGGCCACGCTCGAATCGGTATTGCATATCGTGGAACTGCGCCGGGCCATCGAGGCCGAGGTGGCCGCACAGGCGGCGCGCGACCGCACTGATGCCAGCATGACGGCCATCGACGCCGCACTCGCCGGCATTGACGCTGAGGAGGCCGCCGGCGGCGATGGCGTGGCGGCCGATGTGGCCTTTCACCGGACCATCGCCGAAGCCACTGGCAACCCGTTCTTTCTCAAGACGCTGGCGTTCCTGAGCCAGTACCTGGAAACCGCCACCCGCGTGACCCGTACCAACGAGGCACGCCGCGCGGATTTCTCGCGCCAGGTGCGCGAGGAACACCAGGCCATCGTGGCCGCCATCCGCGCCGGCGACGCGCTGGCCGCGCGCAACGCGGCCGAAACCCATATGTACAACGCGGCGCGGCGCCTGTCCCATGGCGGGCAGCCCGAGACCGCCACCGACCTCGCCGACGCGCCCGCGCGCGGCCTTTCCCACTGATCCACTGATCCGCTGATCACCGCCCTCCTGGCAGGAGTCTTCATGAGCAAATCAATTGGCGTCATCGGCCTCGGCGCGATGGGCAACGGCGTAGCGCACAGCCTGCTGCGCGCCGGCTTCAAGGTACATGCCTGCGACCTGCGGCCCGACGTGCTGCAGCGCTTTGCCGACGCGGGGGGCATCCCCTGCGCCAGCCCGGCCGAGCTCGGCGGCAAATGCGATGTGGTGGTCACGCTGGTGGTCAACGCCGCGCAGACCGAAGCCGTGTTGTTTGGCGAACAAGGCGCGGCAAGCGGCCTGCGCCCTGGCACGCTGGTCATTGCCAGCGCGACCGTGCCGCCGAGCTTCGCCGAAGCACTGGGCAAGCGGCTGGGCGAGCGCGGCATCCTGCTGCTGGACGCACCGGTTTCCGGTGGCGCCGCCCGCGCCGCCAGCGGCGAAATGACCATGATGACCTCGGGCCCGGCCGAAGCCTATGCGCTGGCCGAGGACGTGCTGGCTGCCATGGCCGGCAAGGTCTACCGCCTGGGCGACGCGCATGGCGCGGGCTCCAAGGTGAAGATCATCAACCAGCTGCTGGCTGGCGTGCATATCGCCGCGGCGGCAGAAGCCATGGCGCTGGGCCTGCGTGAAGGCGTGGATGCCGATGCCCTGTATGAGGTCATCACCCACAGCGCGGGCAATTCGTGGATGTTCGAGAACCGCGTGCCGCATATCCTGTCGGGCGACTACACGCCGCTGTCCGCGGTCGATATCTTCGTCAAGGACCTCGGCCTGGTGCTCGATACCGCGCGCACCAGCAAGTTCCCGCTGCCGCTTTCGGCTGCGGCGCACCAGATGTTCATGATGGCATCCAGCGCGGGACACGGCGGCGAGGACGATTCCGCCGTGATCAAGATATTTCCCGGCATCGAGCTGCCGGCGAAGAAGGCCGAGTGAGGCAAGCCAGCATGACCGCACAGAACCCTTCCTCGCGCGCCCTGCTCGGCTGCATCGCCGATGACTTCACCGGTGCCACCGACCTGGCCAACACGCTGGTGCGCAACGGCATGCGCACCGTGCAGACCATCGGCGTGCCGGCGGGCGGCGCGGCGCTGCCCGGCGTGGAGCAGGCCGATGCGCTGGTGGTCGCGCTCAAGTCGCGCACCATCCCGGCGGCCGACGCCATCGCGCAATCGCTGGCCGCGCTGCGCTGGTTGCAAGCCCAGGGCTGCCGCCAGTTCTTTTTCAAGTACTGCTCCACCTTCGACTCCACCGACGCCGGCAATATCGGCCCGGTGGCCGAGGCCCTGCTGGCGGCGCTTGGCAGCGACTTCACCATCGCCTGCCCGGCATTCCCGGAGAACGGCCGCACCCTCTTCCGCGGCCACCTGTTCGTGGGCGATGTCCTGCTCAATGCGTCGGGCATGGAGAACCACCCGCTCACGCCGATGCATGATGCCAACCTGGTCCGCGTGCTGCAGCGCCAGAGCCAGGCCAAGGTGGGCCTGCTGCGCTACGACGCCGTGGCGCGCGGCGGCGACGCGGCCCGCCAGGCCATGGCCACCTTGCGCGGCGATGGCGTGAAACTGGCGATTGCCGATGCCGTGAGCGATGCCGACCTGCATACGCTAGGCGAGGCGTGCGCCGACCTGCCATTGCTCACCGGCGGCTCGGGCCTGGCGCTCGGCCTGCCCGCCAACTTCCGCCGCGCCGGCTTGCTGCCGCAACGCGCGGATGCCGACAGCATGGCGCCCGTGACCGGGCCAGCGGTGGTGCTGGCCGGCAGCGCGTCCAAGGCGACCAATGCGCAGGTGGCGCAGTGGCTCGTGGCCAAGCGCCCCGCCCTGCGCATCGACCCGCTCGCGCTGGCGCAAGGCGCGCCCGTGGTTGAGGAGGCGCTGGCCCTGGCTGGCTCCCATGCCGAGCCTGTGCTGTTTTACGCCACCACCACGCCGGAGGAGGTCAGGTCGGTGCAGGCCGCGCTGGGCGTGGAGCGCGCCGGCCATCTGGTCGAGCAGGCGCTGGCGGACATCGCCGCCGCCCTGAAAGCACGTGGCACGCGCCGCTTCGTGGTGGCCGGCGGCGAAACCTCGGGCGCGGTGGTGCAGGCGCTGGGCGTGCAAGCCCTGCGCATCGGCGCGCAGATCGCGCCGGGCGTGCCCGCCACCGTCACGCTGGAAGCGCGGCCGCTGGCGCTGGCGCTCAAGTCCGGCAATTTCGGCGGCATCGACTTCTTTGACGAAGCACTACGCCAGCTTGGAGGTGAAGCATGAGCACCGAAGCCAGCCTGCGTGAAGAAATCTGCCGCATCGGCGCCAGCCTCTACCAGCGTGGCTACACGGTCGGCAGCGCCGGCAATATCAGCGCGCGCATGGAGGACGGCTGGCTGATCACGCCGACCGATGCCTGCCTGGGCATGCTGGACCCGGCCGCCATTGCCAAGGTCGACAGCGGCGGCAATTGGGTGGCCGGCGACAAGCCGTCCAAGACGCTGACCCTGCACCGCGCCATCTACGACAACAACCCCCAGGCCCATGGCGTGGTGCATACGCATTCCACCCACCTGGTGGCGCTGAGCCTGGCAGGCGCATGGCAGCCAGACGACGTGCTGCCGCCGATCACGCCTTACTACGTGATGAAAGTCGGGCATATCCCGCTGATTCCCTACCATCGCCCGGGCGACCCGGCGGTGGCGGCACGCGTTGCCCAGCTTGCCGCCGAAGTGCGCGGCGTGCTGCTCGCGCGCCTTGGTCCGGTGGTGTGGGAGGCCACCGTCTCGCGCGCCGCCTTCGCGCTCGAGGAACTTGAAGAAACCGCCAAGCTCTGGCTGATGCTCAAGGACAAGCCTGACCCGCTCGACGAGCAAGCGCTGGCCGAACTGCGCGATACGTTCAAGGCGCGCTGGTAGGGACCACGCGCGCAGGCACGACAAAGCCCCAACAACAAAAACACAAGCAAAGCCGAACCGCCCGCCGCCCGCCCTGGCTAACGCCTGGGCCGCGGCAAGGGCAGCGTTCGCCCCTGGTTTGCCGCCAACAACGGGCATCAAGCCGGAACCAAGCTGGAACCAAGCCGATATACGGAGACAACCATGCATGCATCCACCCAGGCCGCGCTAACCGGCGCCGGCCAAGACATCGACCGCGACATCGAGAAACGCGCTTACAGCAAGGTGTTCTGGCGCATCATGCCGTTCCTGATGCTGTGCTACGTCATCGCTTACCTGGACCGCGTGAACGTGGGCTTCGCCAAGCTGCAGATGGCGCAGGACCTGGCGTTTTCCGAAACCGTGTTCGGCCTTGGCGCCGGGCTGTTCTTCATCGGCTACTTCCTGTTCGAAGTCCCCAGCAACCTGCTGATGCACAAGCTCGGCGCGCGCGTCTGGATCGCGCGGATCATGATCACGTGGGGCATCATCTCGGCGCTGTTCGTCTTCGTGAAGACGCCCACCACCTTCTACATCATGCGCTTCCTGCTCGGCCTGGCCGAGGCGGGTTTCTATCCCGGCGTGATCCTCTACCTGACCTACTGGTATCCGGCCAACCGGCGCGCCAAGATGATCGCGCTGTTCATGTCGGGCATCCCGGTGGCCGGGATGTTCGGCAACCCGCTGTCGGGCTGGATCATGGATGCCTTCCATGACTACGGCGGCATGCGCGGCTGGCAATGGATGTTCCTGATCGAGGCCCTGCCCGCGCTGCTGATCGGCATCATCACCGTGTTCGTGCTCAAGAACGGCATCGACCAGGCGCCGTGGCTGGACGCCAACGAAAAGCGTGTGCTCAAGCGCAATATCGAGGAAGACGCGCGCCAGGCTGGCGCCTCGGGCACCGGCCATTCGCTCGGCGCCGTGTTCAAGGACAGCCGTGTCTGGTGGATGTGCATGATCTACTTCTGCTTTGTCACCGGGCAATATGCGCTGACGTTCTGGATGCCCACACTGGTCAAGACCAGCGGCGTTACCGGCAACCTCAATATCGGCCTGCTCAGCGCGATTCCATTTATCTGCGCCATCGTGGTGATGAACTTCCTTGGCCACAGCGCCGACGCCCGCCGCGAACGCCGCTGGCACCTGATCGTGCCGGCGCTGATGGGCGCGGTGGGCTTTGCCATTGCCGCTTCGTTTACCCACAATACCGTGGTGGCCATCGCCGCGCTGTCGCTCGCCGCCGCCGGCGTGCTGACCTGCGCCCCGCTGTTCTGGTCGCTGCCCACCGCCTTCCTGTCGGGGCTGGCTGCTGCCTCGGGCATTGCGGTGGTGAATTCGGTGGGCAACCTGGCGGGCTTTGTGGCACCGTACATGGTGGGCTACCTGACCGACCTCACCCACAGCACGCAGTCGAGCATGTATGTGCTGTCGGCCATGCTGGTGCTCGGCGCCGGGCTGGTCTGGCTCACCCCGGCCAAGCTGGTCAACCGCTAGGCCAAAAACACAAGAACTCAAGAACACAAGAACTCAAGAACCACGCACTTCTCCTGGAGCACCGCATGCCGCGTTTTGCCGCCAACCTGTCGATGATGTACACCGAGCACGCCTTCCTGGATCGCTTCGCCGCCGCAGCGGCTGACGGTTTCAGGGCCGTAGAGTATCTCTTCCCGTACGAACACACCGCCGCGGAGATCCGCGCGCGGCTCGACGCCAACGGCCTGGCGCAAGCGCTGTTCAACGCGCCGCCCGGCGACTGGCACGCCGGCGAGCGCGGCATGGCCGCCCTGCCCGGGCGCCAGGCCGAATTTCGCGACGCCTTCGGCCGCGCGCTGGAGTACGCCGCCGTGATTGGCAATGACAAGATCCACGTGATGGCCGGCCTGGTGCCGGCCGGCGCGGACCACGGGCGTCATCGCGCCTGCTACCTGGAAAACCTGGCGCATGCCGCGCAGGCCGCCGCGGCACAGGGCATCACGGTCCTGATCGAGCCCATCAACGGACGCGACATGCCGGGCTACTTCCTCAACCGCCAGGACGACGGCCAGGCCATCTGCAAGGAAGTGGGCGCGGCCAACCTGAAAGTGCAGTTCGACTGCTACCACTGCCAGATCGTGGAAGGCGACCTTGCCGTCAAGCTCAAACGCGACTTTGCCGGCATCGGCCACATCCAGATTGCCGGCGTGCCCGAGCGCCACGAGCCGGACCTGGGCGAGCTGAACTACCCCTACCTGTTCGACGTGATCGATGGCCTCGGCTATGACGGCTGGATCGGCTGCGAGTATCGTCCGCGCGCCGGTACCTCGGCGGGTTTGGGCTGGCTCAAGCCTTACTTGAAGGCCTGAGCGGCCGCTGTATCCATGCCGCCCACGGCGGCACAACAGGAAAACAAACATGCAAGTACTGATCACCGGCGGGGCCGGCTTTCTCGGCCTGCAACTGGCCCGCCAGCTGCTACAGCGCGGCACCCTGGACATCGACGGCAAGCCCGTCGCCATCGCGGGCCTGACGCTGCTCGACGTGGTAGCGCCGCCCCCGCTGAACGACGCGCGCGTGCGTGTGGTCACCGGCGACTTGTCCGACCCCGCCGTGCTGGCGCAGGCCATCGATGCACATACCGGCGCGGTGTTCCACCTGGCGGCGGTGGTCAGCGGCCAGGCCGAGGCGGATTTTGACCTGGGCATGCGCGTGAACCTGGATGCCGCGCGCGCGTTGCTGGAAACCTGCCGGGCGCTTCACGTGAAACATGGCAGCCGGCCACGCGTGGTGTTCACCAGTTCGGTGGCGGTGTACGGCGGCACCCTGCCCGCTGTGGTGCAGGACGATACCGCGCTCAATCCGCAATCCTCCTACGGCGCGCAGAAGGCCATCGGCGAGCTGCTGCTGTCGGACTACAGCCGCCGCGGCTTTGTCGACGGCCGCGTGCTGCGCCTGCCGACCATCAGCGTGCGGCCGGGCAAGCCCAATGCCGCGGCTTCGTCGTTTGCCAGCGGCATCATCCGCGAGCCACTGGCAGGCGTTGCCGCCAATTGCCCGGTCTCGCCGGAAACGCCGCTGTGGCTGCTGTCCCCGCGCGGGGCGATTGCCGCGCTGGTGCGGGGCATGGAGATCGATGGCGCGAAGTTTGGCGAACGCCGGACGGTGAACCTGCCCGGCTTGTCGGTCACGCCCAGGGAGATGGTGGCGGCGTTGCGGCGCGTGGCCGGCGACGCCGTGGCGGATCGCGTGAGCTGGGAGCGCGAGGCGCGCATCGAGAATATCGTCGGCACCTGGCCTGCCGCATGGAATACGGAGCGCGCGCTGGCGCTGGGGTTCCAGGGCGACGAGGATTTCGATGCGGTGATCCGGGCTTATATCGAGGATGCGGGCATAGCGGCACGTTGAACCCGCAGGCGCGTCTTGGCGGCGCTGGCTTGCACGCGGGCCAACGCCGCCGCACCTGGAACGACGGAAGCCGGACAGGTCAAGCGTCCGGCTTCACCACTTCATATGCCGTGATCGTTTCCCGCACCGGCCCCGGAATCGGCGCCGACTTCTGCGTGGTGGGATCCGCGCAGACATAGACGATTTCGCCCGTGACCAGGTGCTCGTCGCCACGGTACATCTCGACGCGGAACAGCATGCTGGAGCGGCCCAGGCGCGCAATCCGCCCCCGGATCTCCAGCATGTCGTCAAAGCGCGCGGACGCGTGATACTCCAGCGTGGATTTCACGACGAAGATATCCACGCCGTGCGCGTGCAGCACATCCTCCGGATACCGGATCCCCACCGCGCGCCAGTACTCCGTCACGCAGATATCGCAGTAGGTCAGGTAGTGCGCATTGAACACGATCGACTGCGGATCCACCTCGGCCCAACGCACGCGCAGCGGCATGCTGTGACGGAAATCTTCCTTCGCCATGTCGGCGTTCCCCTTGGTTGCCGGCCAGATATCGGCCCGATATGAAAACGGCGCCGGCCCCGGACAGGGCGGCGCCGGCATAAAGCGGCTAAGCCACGCTTATTGCGGCTTGTTCAGCCCTAGCTTGTCGATAATGGCCTTCTCTTTCTTGACCGTATCGGCGGCGAAGTGCGCATATTGCTCGCTGCTCATGTAGAACGGCTCCATGTCGAACTTGGCCAGCGCATCGCGGTAGTTCTGCATTTCCATGGCCTTCTTGAAGCCGTCGTGCAGCTTCTTGACGATCTTCGGATCGGTGCCCTTGGGTGCCACCACGCCGAACGGCGAGGTCTGCACGATGCCCAGGCCCAGTTCCTTCAACGTCGGCACATTGGGGAAGCGCGCCGAGCGCTTCTCGCCCCAGGTCGACAGCAGGCGCAGCTTGCCGGACTCCACGTACGGTGCCCAGGCCGGGGTGTCCGCCACCGACATCACGTGCCCGCCCAGCAGGGCCTGCATCGATTCCGAGTTGCCCTTGTACGGAATATGCGAGAACTGCACGTTCTGCTTCATGGCCAGCTCTTCCATGGTCAGGTGCAGCGTGGTCATCGAGCCCGGCGAGCCGTAAGTCAGGCGGCCCGGGTTGGCCTTGGCGTAGGCGATGTAGTCCTGCATGGTCTTGATCGGCGAATCCACCGGCACAACCAGGCCGAACGAGTAGCCGGCCAGGTTGATCACGTACGACAAGTCCTTGACCGGATCCCAGTTGATCTTGGTGGTGTACGGCAGGCGGTAGACCGGCATGGCTACCTGCGCCAGCGTGTAGCCGTCGGGCTGGGTCGATTGCATCAACTGGGCGGGCAATACCCCGCCGGCGCCGGGCTTGTTCTCGATGATCACCGGCTGGCCGAGGATCTTGGAAGCGTTTTCCGCCAGCACGCGGAACGGCAGGTCGGTGGAACCGCCCGCGGTATAGCCGATGATCAGGCGAATCGGCCGTTGCGGGAAATTGTCCGCCTGCGCCAGGGCCGGCGCGCTGGCCAGCCCCAGGGTAGCCGCGGTGGCGGCGAGCGCGCCCGCATGGGCGAGGAAATGGCGGCGTTGCATGAGTCTGTGTCTCCTATTGCTAATGCTACTGCTACAAGTAATGCACTACACGTAAAGCCAATGAAACCGGGGGTTCTGCGACCGCTTCGATCTGGCTGCAGGCTCCTGCCAGCAAGTCCCGCTCAGCCGTCGAAGGCAGCGCGCAAGGCGGCGACCGCGTCGCCATGGGCGCCGGCCACCGCCGGGACAAAGCGTCCCAGCTTGAAAAAATCGTGGATCATGCCCTGGTAGTCGGCCAATTGCGCCGGCACGCCCGCGGCGCGCAGCTTGGCCGCATAGGCCACGCCTTCATCGTGCAGCGGGTCGTAGCCCGCCACGGCGATCCAGGCCGGGCAGCAACCGCGCACGTCAGCACCCGTGCCACCACCGTCGAGCGGGGCAAAACGCCAGTCGTCGCGGCTGGTTTCGCTGTCCAGGTATTGCGAGAAAAACCATTGGATCATCGGCGCGGTCAGCAGATAGCCCTCGGCCAGCGCGCGATGCGAAGGCGTGTCCTGACGGGCGCAAGTGCCGGGATAGATCAGCATCTGCAGGACAGGCTCCAGGCCCAGATCGCGCGCGTGCACGGCGCAGGCGCTGGCCAGGGTGCCGCCCGCGCTGTCGCCGCCCAGGGCGATACGGCTGGCATCGGCGCCCAGGCGCGCGGCCTCGGCGAACACCCACGCCATGACATCGAACGCGTCGTTCGCCGCATGGGGAAACTTCCACTGCGGGCCGAGCCGGTAGTCCACCGACAGCACCATGCAATCCGCCTGCATGCACAGCAGCCGGCTCAGGGGATCGTGCGAGTTGATGCTGCCCACCGTGAAGCCGCCACCATGGAAGTACACCAGCAAGGGCAACGGCTCGGCCCAGCTGGCCTCTCGCGGCGCATACAGCCGCACCGGGATGTCGTAGCCATCGCGCGCGGCTACCGTCAGGTTCTCCACGCTGTGCACGGCCTGCGGCGCGATATCCATGATGGGCGCGCTCTTCTCGTACGCGGTCTTGGCGTCGGCCGGGTCCAGTTCGTGGATGGACGGACGCTTCACGCGCCCGATCAGCTCCAGCAACGCCGCCACCTGCGGGTCCAGCGGCACCGGCGGCATGCCGGGCATGGCAGGCACAGGCTGGGCAGGCGCAGCGGTGGAATCAGGCGGGACAGCGGACATGGACACTCGGAATCAGTAGCAACGAACCTTCGGCAGCAGCCGAATCCCCAGTGGCGTCAGCGCCGCTGGCGTTCGAATTGTGAACGATCGTTCGATTTTAGTATGATTCCAGATGTTTCTGCAGCAAAGCATATGAAATTTCCCTGGGGCTGGTCAGGGCGGCAGGTTTTGCGCGATCGTCGACCATCGTCAGAAAAGCCAGAAGTCAGAAGAAATAGAAAACCCTCATCGACGGAGACAACATAGATGGCCTTCATTTATTACCTGACCCACATCCACCTGGATTTCGGCACCATCAGCCAGCTCAAGGCAGAGTGCGATCGCATCGGCATCCGGCGCCCGCTGGTCGTCACCGACAAAGGCGTGGTTGCCGCCGGCGTGGCCCAGCAGGCCGTCGTGGCCCTGGGCGGCCTGGCGCACGAGATCTTCGACGAAACCCCCTCCAACCCGACCGAAGCCATGGTCAAGAAGGCCGCGGCGCAGTACCGCGATAGCGGCTGCGACGGGCTGATCGCGGTCGGCGGCGGCTCCTCCATCGACCTGGCCAAGGGCATCGCCATCCTCGCCACCCATCCCGGCGAGCTGACCACCTACGCCACCATTGAAGGCGGCAGCGCCAGGATCACCGAACGTGCCGCGCCGCTGATCGCCGTGCCGACCACCTCGGGCACGGGCAGCGAGGTGGCGCGCGGCGCCATCATCATCCTGGAAGACGGCCGCAAGCTCGGCTTCCACTCCTGGCACCTGCTGCCCAAATCCGCCATCTGCGACCCGGGCCTCACGCTCGGCCTGCCGGCTGGCCTGACCGCCGCCACCGGCATGGACGCCATCGCGCATTGCGTGGAAACCTTCCTGGCGCCTGCCTTCAACCCGCCCGCTGACGGCATCGCCCTGGACGGCCTGGAGCGCGGCTGGAAGCATATCGAACGCGCCACCCGCGACGGCCAGGACCGTGACGCGCGCCTGAACATGATGAGCGCCTCCATGCAGGGCGCCATGGCCTTCCAGAAGGGACTGGGCTGCGTGCACTCGCTGTCGCACCCGCTCGGCGGCCTCAAGGTGGACGGCAGGACCGGCCTGCACCACGGCACCCTGAACGCCGTGGTGATGCCGGCGGTGCTGCGCTTCAACGCCGACGCGCCCAGCGTGGTACGCGACAACCGCTACGCCCGCCTGCGCCACGCCATGGGCCTGCCCCAGGGCGCCGACCTGGCCCAGGCCGTGCACGACATGACCGCGCGCCTCGGGCTGCCCACCGGCCTGCGCCAGATGGGCGTCACCGAAGACATGTTCGACAAGGTGATCGCCGGTGCACTGGTCGACCATTGCCACAAGACCAACCCGAAAGAGGCCAGCGCCGCGGATTATCGGCGTATGCTGGCGGAATCCATGTAAGTGCCGCGGCGGGCCGGCAGCACAGGTGCGCGGAACAGCCGGGGCGATCCAGCTTTACCACCCAGCACGGAGAAGAGGTCATGACAGGGGAACACCTGCAGGTCTTGCACGGAGACATCACCCGCATGGAAGTCGACGCCATCGTCAATGCCGCCAATAGCGGCTTGCTCGGTGGCGGCGGTGTCGACGGCGCCATCCACGGCGCTGGCGGTCCCGCCATCATGGCCGCGTGTCGCGGCATTCGCGAAACCAAGGGCGGCTGTCCCACCGGCCAGGCGGTGATCACCACCGGCGGCCTGCTACCTTCGCCTTATGTCATCCACGCGGTCGGCCCGGTCTGGCAAGGGGGCGGCCACGGCGAAGACGCCCTCCTTGCCAGCGCCTACCAGGCCAGCATTGCGCTAGCCGCGCAGCACAAGCTGCGCACCATCGCCTTTCCCAATATCAGCACCGGCATCTACGGTTTCCCGCGCGAGCGCGCCGTGGATATTGCCATCGAGGCCGTACGCAAGGCCCTGGTGGCCGCACCCACCATCGAGCAGGTCAGTTTTGTCTGCTTCGATGACGAGAACTACCGCTTGTATCGGCACAGGTTGAGTTGAACGGCTGACGGGAAATCGGCATTCCCCGCGATTTCCCGTTTTGCTGTTTTGCTGTTTTTCTTCGCTGTCGCCGCCCGCTTTCCGGGTGCTCTCTTCCTTGCCTGCCACTTCAGGCTTTCCCACGAGAGGCGTTATCGTACTCAGGCAGCATCCAATTCGATATGCACACGCCGGCCAAGGGCCGTAGCGATATTCACCAGCGCGTCAAGGGAGAACCGGGATACGCGCCCGCGCAGCAGATCATTGACCCGCGGTTGGGTAACACCACAATGCCTGGCCGCATCAGCCTGTTTCCAGTCATTGGACTTGATGATAGCCGCGATTTGTTGCATCAATTCCGTCCGCGCGCGGAGATTGGCGGCTTGTTCCGGGGTGTCCGCAATGGCGTCCCACACGCTATTAAAAGTTTCGGCATTAGTCATTTGGCACCTCTCATCAGCTCCGTGTACCGGATCCTGGCTAGATCGATATCGCGCTGCTACGTGGCCTGCGTTTTCTTCTGGAAGGCATGCAGTACGTAGACCGCATCGGCCAACCTAGCCGTGTAGACCACACGATAGGTTCCTGAATCGTCCCACACGCGAATCTCTTCCACACCCTTGCCAATATCGGGCATGGGCTTGAAGTCGTCAGGCTGCTGCCCTCGCTGGACCTTGTCTAATTGGTAGCCGGCATCCTGCCTGGCATCCTCCGGGAACTCTCGCAAGGACTTGAGCGAGTTCCCGAGGAATCGGATTAGCTTCATGGCTCGAATATACTGATCTGGATATAAGAAGACAAGTCCTTTGCGACAACGCCTGCGATGCGACCCGAACCCGCCTCCTTCCCGACCTAACTCGCTACCACCGCCCCCTCCAACGCCAGCCCCACCGCAGCCTGCGCATGCAAAGCCGTGGTATCGAACACCGGCAGCGCCACATCATCCTGCCCGATCAGCAGCGTGATCTCGGTGCAGCCCAAAATCACCCCGCCCACGCCTTGCGCCTGCAAGCCGCCGATGATCCGCCGGTACACGTCGCGCGAGGCGTCGCGCACGATGCCGTGGCATAGCTCGTCGTAGATGATCCCGTGGACCAGCGCGCGGTCGGCGGCGTCCGGGACCACGACTTCGATGCCGTGCTTGTCCTGCATGCGGCCGCGATAGAAGTCCTGCTCCATGGTGAAGGCCGTGCCAAGCAAGCCCACGCGCCGGATGCCGGCGGCGCGCAAAGCTTGCGCGGTGGGATCGACGATGTGGAGAAAGGGAATGTCGAGCGCGGCTTCCAGGACCGGGGCCACGCGGTGCATGGTGTTGGTGCAGAGCAGCACGAAATCCGCGCCGGCGGCCTGCACCTGCAGGGCGGCTTGCCGCATGGATTCGCCGAGTTCATCCCAGCGTTGCGCGTGCTGCAGTGCCTTGATCTGCTCGAAGCTGACCGTGACCATGACGCTGCGCGCGTTATGGTGGCCGCCGAGACGTTGTTTCATGTCCTGGTTGATCATGCGGTAATACTCGGCCGAGGATTCCCAGCTCATGCCGCCGATCAGTCCGATCGTTTTCATCTTGACCTTCCTCGCGCACCAGCGCTGTCGAATCAGGTCAATGTAGCAGCAGGCGCCACTCCGCCCCATGCACAGTGCGGCGGGTTCCGACCGGGCCAGCGCAGGCTCGCGTGCCTGACGCGGCCTTGCGTAGACAACAACGGATCAGGGCAAAGCGCTCCGGATCAACAGGTTGATGCGCTCCGGCTGCTCGTGGATGACCCAGTGGGTGCCATCCGGAATGCGTTCCAGCCGCATGTCCGGGACGAACTTGTCCAGCCCATCCAGCAGGCTCTTGGGCAGCGCGGTGTCGCGCTCGCCCCAGACCACCAGCGTCGGCACGCGCACGGTGAAAGCGGCGGGATCGAGCTTGGAGATATCGGGGGGCGTCTCGCCTGGCCCCGGCGGGTGCATGGGCGATGCGCGGTAATAGTTCACACCGCCGGTCAGCGGGTGAGAGCCGCCAGCGCCGGGCTGCGACCAGGCCGCGTGGTATCTCTCGCGTGTCTCGCCGGTAAACCAGGGCGCGGACTGCTTGCCCTGCCCGTTCAGGAAGCCCTCGAGCTTGGCGAAGCCGTCCGCCGCCAGCGCTTGTTCTGATCCCGGCGCGCGCAGCCAGTTCATGTAGGCCGAGGCGGCCTGCTGCTGGGGATCGCTGGTCAGTGCCTTGGCAAACACGTAGGGATGCGGTGAATTGATGATGACCAGCCGCTCCACCATCTGCGGAAACTGGATGGCCAGGTTCCAGCAGATTGCCCCGCCCCAGTCGTGCGCCACCACCACGCAATGCGAGTAGCCCAGCGCGTTGATGAAGTGGACCAGGTCCTCGACGATGTGGCGGGGGCGGTAGGCCTCGACCTCCGCGGGCTTGCTTGAGAGGTTGAAGCCACGCAGGTCCGGCGCCACGGCGAAGTGGGTCTTGCCGAACTCGGCCAGCTGGGTTTCCCACTCGTACCAGAACTCGGGAAAGCCATGCACGAACAGCACCAGCGGCTTGCCGCGCTCGCCGGCGCTGGCGTAGTGCAGACGCGTGCCATTGGGCAAGGTGGCGTACTGCAGATGGCGAATGACTGCAGGTTTGGTCATGAATTCCTCCCTTGCCGCAATGGCTGTCTCTGGTGGACTTGCTGCTGGCCGCGCCTGGCGGCTCTACCTCGCTTATCCGCGCAAGGCTGCGATGAGCCCGGCGCGCACTTCCGGCTTGTCGGCGAACGGGTCGCTCGGGTTGCGTTGGCTAATGATATCTTCGAAGCGCTGCCGCACGGGATCCAGCTGCTGCGGATGCGAGTAAATATAGAAGCCGTTGTCGCGGATGGCGTCGAAGGTGAGCTGCGCCACTTCGGCGGCCGTGACCTTGCCCGAACTGACCGCTTTGTCCGACATGGCTTGCGACACCAGCTGCGAGCGCGTGGGCGGCGCGTCATTAGCCAGCCCGGCCGGCCGGTTGCGGCCCGATTGCGTGATGCCGGTCGGCACGAAATACGGGCACAGCACCGAGCAGCGCACCTGCTCGCTGACCAGGCTGAGATCCTGGTACAGCGACTCGGACAGGGAAACCACGGCGTGCTTGGAGACGTTGTAGACGCCCATCGCGGGCGGGCTGAGCAAGCCGGCCATGGAGGCCGTATTGACGATATGGCCTTCGAACGACGGGTCCTTGGCGGCGGCCGCGAGCATCAGCGGGGTAAAGATGCGCACGCCATGGATCACGCCAAAGAGGTTGACGCCCAGCACCCACTCCCAGTCGCGCTCGGTGTTTTCCCACATCAGGCCGCCCGCGCCCACGCCGGCGTTGTTGAACAGCAGGTTGACCTGGCCAAAGGCGGCGATGGCGGCATCGGCCAGCGCCTGCACCTGCTCGGCCTTGGACACATCCACGCGCACGCCGATCACCGGCACGCCTTGCGCCTTGAACTCCGCCACGGTGGCGTCCAGTGCGTCTTCCTGCACGTCGGCCAGCACCAGCTTCATGCCGAGTCCCGCACCCAGCTTGGCGAATTCCTTGCCGAAGCCCGATGCACCGCCGGTGATCACTGCCACCTTGCCTTGGAATTGCTTCATGTTGTCTGCCTCTCGTTGCTGTCGTTGTTATCGGAAAGCCTTGCCGCGCGCGGGTCTTAGCCCGCGTGCTGCACTTGATAACCTTGGCGCGGGAAATGCACATTGACCGCACCCGCACGCGGATCCTGGCGGCGCAACGTGGCACGGTGGGCGTCCAGCGCCACCAGCACGCCGGCGACGGGATCGCGCGCGTAGTCCGTCGGCGTCACGGTGACCGCGTCGCCCGCTTCGAAGCCGCTGCCGGCAGCCACCCCGCCTGGCAACGCGGCCGGATCGGCGTGCCCTGCCACCTCCAGCGCCGACTCCGCGCTGACCACGCGCACCGAGCCATGGCCAAAGGCCTTCATGCGCCCATACCAGGCTTGCACCGCCGGATACGCATCCAGCAGCTTGGCCAGCTCACTGGCACGCTGGATAAACCAGACATTGTGGTACAGCGAAAAATCCGCCACCGACAGCTCGGCCCCGGCCACATGCGCCACGCCCGCCTTGAATTGCTGCTCGAGCCGCCCGAAGGTTTCATGCAGCATGGCGATGGCCTCGGGCAACGGCATGCGCAGTGCATTGGTATCGCCACGCATGGCCTTGCGATCCGCCGCGAAAGCCTGCATTTGCGCCGGCGTGAGGTGGCCCAGCATGCTTTGCGCGCCGGCCGGCTGGAACAGGTAGGTGACGGCGGCGGTAAACAGCGCGGTGTCGATCCAGCCAGCGACCAGGCGCGTAGCGGCGGCTTGCGCGGCGGGATAGAGCGGGCACGCGGGCGCCCCGCTGTCGATCACCTCGCAGATCAACGCGGTGTCGCAATAGATGTCGGCCCCCACCTGCAGGATCGGGGTGCGGCGGTAGCCGCCGGTCAGCGCCACCACGTCCGGCTTTGGCATGATGGGCGGGATTTCGACCGCTTGCCACGCCAGGCCCTTCGCGCCCATCAGCAGGCGGATCTTCTCGGAGAACGGCGACGTTGCGTACTGGTGAAGGATAAGGTCTGCCATGGTGTCGGAATCGCTTGTGTTGCCAGTCTGAAGCCAGCCTGAAGCCAGATTAAATTCAGCCTGAAATTTCTCTTATGCCTGCTGCCAGTGCGCCGGGCGGATGCCGCCACGGGTATCAGCAAGGCGCGTGCCTGCTATTGATCGACCTCCTCTGTCATGCTGTCATGCTGTCACGCTGTCAACCGCACTACCGCCCCGTTTGCTTCAGCGCCTTGAGCGCCATGTTCTCGACCAGGCGCGGCGCCAGCAGCTTGAGCCACAGCCCAAGCCGGCCCTTGCCGGTCATCACCAGTTCGCGCTTGCGCGCGGCCATGGCCGCCAGCATCTGGCGCGCGCATTCCTGCGCGCTCATGGCCCCCTCCTCGCGCAGCCGGCTCTCGCCCAGTGGGCGGCCGTCGGGGCCAAAGCCGTTGATGCGCGTATCGGTCGCCACCACACCGGGAAACACCACGCACACATCCACGCCAGACCCGCGCAGCTCGGCCCGCAGCGCCTCGCAGAATCCCGCCAGCGCGAACTTGCTGGCCGAGTAGGCGGTGCGGCCGGGCACGCCGATCTTGCCGGCCAGGCTGGACACCGCCACCATCAGGCCGCCGCGCTCGCGCAGGTGCGGCAGCGCCTCGCGCGTGCACCACATGGCGCCAAAGTAGTTCACGCGCATGACCTGCTCGTAGTAGCTGTAGTCCGATACTTGTTCGAAGTAGCCGTGGGCGGACACGCCGGCATTGTTGACCAGCACGTCGAGCCCGCCGTACTGCGCCACCACCGTGGCCACCAGCCGCCTGCAGTCGAACTCGTCCGACACGTCGACGCGCCACACGCCGACGTCGGCGGCCGGGTGCTGGCGGCGGATGCGCTCCGCCAGCGCCTGCAGCATGTCGACACGGCGCGCCGCCAGCGCAAGCCGCGCGCCCTGCTGCGCCAGCAGCAGGGCCAGTTCGGCGCCAATGCCGTCGGACGCGCCGGTGATCAGCACGACCTTGCCAGTAAATGGAGCAAAGGCGGCCATGACTTCAATCCAGCAGGTCGGGCTGTTCCTTGACGATGCGGGCGTATAGCGGCTGGAACTGGAACCAGCCCGCCTGCGCGGTGCCGACGATCGAATACGCTTGGCGTGCCGCGGCGTCGGAGATCACCTTCAGCGGTGCATTGGTGCGCGCGGCAGCGGCCTCGGCCAGCAACTGCACCTGGCACGAGCGCTCCATGGTGATGAACCACCAGGCGGCTTCGTCTACCGTCTTGCCCACCGTCAGCAGGCCATGGTTCTGCAGGATCGCGGCCTTGTTGCTGCCCAGCGCGTTGGCGATGCGCTGGCCTTCGTCCAACTCCACCACCACGCCGCCGAAATCGTCATAGAGGGCATGGTCGTTGTAGAAGGCGCACACGTCCTGCGTCAGCGGATCGAGCGTGCGGCCCAGCGTGGACCAGGCGCGGCCATAGGTACTATGCGAGTGCGCGGCGGCGACCGCGTCTTCACGGGTCTGGTGCACGCGCGAGTGGATGGCGAAGGCCGCGGCGTTGACCGGGTAATCGCCTTCCACCACGTCGCCATGGTGATCGCAGCGGATCAGGTTGGACACCTTGACCTGGCTGAAATGCACGCCAAACGGGTTGACCCAGAACGTATCCGGGAATTCGGGATCGCGCGCGGTGATGTGGCCGGCGACGCCTTCGTCGAAGCCGAACTTGGAAAACAAGCGGAAGGCCGCGGCCAGCCGCTGCTTGCGGTGCAGGCGTTCCTCCGCCGGCGTATCGAACTTCGGCGGGCGCGGCAGTACGCGGTACTTGGCCTTGACCGCTTCGGACAGGCCGGCGGCCATTTCGTCCTGGTCGGCTTGGGGCTTGGTGTGTTGGCCTGGCGCATTCATGGGGTGTCTCCTTGCTCGTAGTTGGTTTGCTCCCCTCTTCCCCTGAGGGAAGAGGGAGAAACAGCCGTCGTCATGGTGCGCGGCTCTGGCCCGCTCGGCGGCTTCGGTGCTTGCCTCTGGCTTAAACCAGCTTGACCAGCTGCTTGCCGAAATTCTTGCCCTTGAGCAGGCCCATAAACGCTTCCGGCGCGCTCGCCAGGCCTTGCGCGACGCTCTCGCGGAACTTGAGCTTGCCTTGCGCCACCGCGGTGCCCAGCTCTTGCAGCGCTTGCGGCCACACGTCCATGTGTTCGGACACGATAAAGCCTTCCACGGTCAGGCGCGACACCAGGATCAGCTGCGGGTTCTTCAGTGGCATCGGCTGGCCATCGTAGCCGGCAATCATGCCGCAGATAGCGATGCGCCCGAAGGCGTTCATGCGGGCCAGCACGGTGTCGAGGATCTCGCCGCCGACGTTCTCGAAATAGCCATCCACGCCGTCCGGGGTGGCTTCCTTGAACATCGTGTACAGCTCCTTGCTGTCCTTGGCCGCCTTGTAGTCAACGCAGGCATCGAAGCCCAGTTCATTGACCACGTAGTCGCACTTGTCCTTGCCGCCGGCAAAGCCCACCACGCGGCAACCCTGGAGCTTGGCCAGCTGGCCCACCACGCTGCCAACCGCACCGGAGGCAGCGCTCACCACGATGGTCTTGCCGGCCTTCGGCTGGATGATCTTGTTCAGGCCGTACCACGCCGTGACGCCGGGCATGCCGACCGAGCCAAGATAGGCCGACAGCGGAATATGGGTGGTATCGACCTTCTGGATGCCGACGCCGTTGGTGACGCCCATTTCCTGCCATCCGAACATGCCGACCACCTTGTCGCCGACAGCGTACTTGGGGTTCTTCGTCGCCACGATCTCGCCGACCGTGCCGCCGATCATCACGTCGCCCAGCGGCTGCGGGGTGGCGTACGACTTGCCCTCGTTCATGCGGCCGCGCATATACGGGTCGAGCGACAGGAAATGATTGCGGACCAGCACCTCGCCTTCGCCGATCTCGGGCACAGGCACTTCTTCCAGGCGGAAGTTCTCAGGGGTCACGGCGCCGGTGGGGCGCGATGCCAGGACGATGCGCTTGTAGGTGTTCGACATGATGGCTTCCTTACAGTGAAATGGACAAGGACACTCGTCCTTTGTCGTTCGTTGTGGGTGGTTGYCAGCTAGCTGGTCGGCTGGCTGGCTTGTTTTGCTATTTCATCAATGACAGCGCCAGTGCCCGATACGCGCGATGCGTGACGGGGTCGTTGGCGCCGTTGGCGGCGACGGGATGCGAGGCGTAGCGCACGATGGTGAGCTCCGCCTTGGGATCGACGTAAATACGCTGGCCGTGGATGCCGCGTGCCTCGAACACGCCGTGGTCGTCGTTCGAGACCCACCACATCGAACGATAGCTCCAGCCGGGCAAGGTGGCATAGCCAGCCTTGGCAAACTTGGCGGGATCGCCGCCGCGGCGGATGTCCGCCACGACTTCGGCCGGGATGACCTGGTGGCCGTTGAAGCGGCCGCCGTTGCGCATGGTCTCGCCAAAGCGGGCCAGGTCGCGCAGCGTGGTGTTCAGGCCACCGCCACCGGACTCGCTGCCGATGCTGTCCACCATGAAGTAGGCATCGTTCTCCGCGCCCATTTTTTGCCAGACGCGCTCCGAAAGCAGCTTGGCCAGCGGCTGCCCGGACACGCGCTTGACGATCCAGGCCAGGACTTCGGCATTGACGGTCTTGTAGGCGAAGGCCTGGTCATGCTCGCCGTCCTTCTTCAAGGTGACGAGGAATTCATAGAACGTCTTGGGCCCGGCATAGGCGGGCTCGCGCGGCATCATGCCGCCGGCGCGGCTGTAGTCCCAGACCTCGGCCTTGGGATCGGCGTAGTTTTCGGAGTACTTGACGCCCACCGTCATGTCCATGACTTCGCGCACCGTGGCATCGCCGTAGGCGGTGCCCGCCATCTCCGGCAGGTAGCGCGTGACGGGCGCGGCGGGGTCGAGCTTGCCGTCCGCCACCAGCATGGCGGCCAGCGTGCCGACGAAGGACTTGGTGACCGACATGGCGATGTGCGGCGTATGGTCATCCAGCGCGCCGAAGTACTTCTCGTAGACCACGCGGCCCTTATGCATCACCAGGATGCCGTCGGTATAGGTCAGGCCCAGCATGTCGCTGAACGTGCGGCGGGTGCCGTCGGCATCGGTAAACGGCACGCCACCGATATCGCGCTCGGCACGCGGCAGTGCCGAAACCGGGCCGCGCCCGTGCCAGACCGAGGCGGTCGGGACCAGTTCACGGATATGCGAAAAACTCCAGCGCGTGCGCGGGAAGCCGTTGCTGGCAGGGGTGAAGCTGATGATCTTGGCGGCTGCGGGAGGAAAGCCCTGCATCCAGCCCGCTGCAACGGGATCGGTGGCCACCGCGTCCGGGAACGCCAGTGCAGCCGGTGAGGCCGGTGCGGCTACCGGCGCGCCGGCCGAAGGAGCAGGTGCATTCTGGGCTTGGCCCGGCTGATACATGGCAAGGGCTCCTGCGCCGAAGGCGGCGAGCACGGTCAGTTTCAATCGCCGCGTGGCGGCAATCCGTTCAAACAGCATCTTGTCTCCATTTCTTGTTTTACAGCTGCTGCGCGCCGCCGGCTCTAGCTCTGGTGGCCCTGCCGGTCTTGTGGCTAATATCGCGTCCCTGTCCTGCGGCCTCAGCCGTCCGCGCCGGTATCCGAAGCGCCGCTCGCGGCACGTTGCGGGGGCACGCGCTTGACGAACTTGAACGTGCCCGACCCGCGCGACACGGTCTTGCCATCGGCATCCACGATCTCCGCCTCGCAAAAGGCCATGGTGCTGGTACGGTGCACGCACTGGCCACGCGCGATGAGCTTGCCGCGCCCGGGCGCCATGAAACTGGTCTTCATCTCGATGGTCACTACCCCGCGGCCATCGGGATCGGTTGCGCGGCCGGCGATGGCCATGGCCACGTCGAGCAGCGTCATCAGCACACCGCCATGGGCCATGTCCCAGCTGTTCTGGTGGCGCGTTTCCAGCGCCAGTTCGATCTCGCTGCCCTCCTTGTCCATGCGGGTGCATTGCACGCCAAGATCGGCAAGGAAGGGAATCGTGAGGGGAAATCCGTTGGTTTTAGTCATAGTTGCTAGTGTGGCGAAGACGGTACGGCTGGCCGGCTGGCGAGGCGGAAAGCCCCGCCCCGCACGGGCCAACCGCATTGGAGCATGGACTTTATACCGCGCTCACGCCGCCATCCACCGCCAGCACCTGGCCGGTGATGTGCTTGCCGGCGGCGCTGGCGAACAGCAGCGCCGCGCCCTTCAGGTCTTCGTCGTCGCCCAGCCGGTGCAGCGGCACCGATGCGCACATGGCATCCACCCCAAGGCGGTCCAGCGAGCCCTGCGTCATCTTGGAGGGGAAGAAGCCCGGCGCCAGCGCGTTCACCGTGATGTTGTGCTCGCCCCACTCGGCCGCCAGCGTGCGGGTGAAGTTCACCACCGCGCCCTTGGAGGTGTTGTAGGCAATGGTTTCCATCGATCCCGGCGGGTTGCCCGCCAGGCCGGCGATGGAGGCCACGTTGATGATGCGGCCATAGCGGCGCGGAATCATCGACAGCTTGCCGATGCGCTGCGACAGCAGGAACACGCCGCGGATATTCAGGTTCATCACCTTGTCCCACGCTTCCACGGGGTGGTCTTCGGCAGGCGCCCCCCAGGTGGCGCCGGCATTGTTGACCAGGATATCGATATGGCCCAGCTTGGCCAGGGCCTCGTCGGCCAGGCGCACGATATCCGCATCGCGCGCGCCGTCGGCGGCGATCCACTCGGCATCGATGCCAAGCGCCTTGAGGTGGGCTTGCGCCGCTTGCAGCTCATCGGCCTTGCGCGCCGACAGCACGATGCGCGCGCCCTGCTCGCCAAGCGCTTCGGCGATCTGCAGGCCAAGCCCGCGCGAGCCGCCGGTGATCAGTGCCGTCCTGCCCTTGAGGTCGAACAATTGCTGGATGGTGTTCATGGTGTCTCCCGATTTGGTGTGGCGCGCACAGATCGGTGCGCGCGCTCGTTCATCTTGTGTGGCTGCCGCTCAGAACCAGGCGTCCTGCATGTCCAGCGTGGTGCGGTCGAGCGACGCCAGCAGGTCCAGCTGCGGGCCCACCTTGGGCAGCTCCCAGCGGAAGAAGTACGCCGCCGCCGCCAGCTTGCCGCGATAAAAGTCCTGGTCTTCCTGGCCCTTGGCCCCCGCCAGCGCGGCTTGCGCCACCAGTTCCTGCTCCAGCCAGGTCCACGACAGCACGACATGGCCGAAGGCTTCCAGGTAGACCGAGGCGTTGGCCAGCGTCACCTTGGCGTCACCCGCCGCCCACAGCGCCTGCGTGACTTGCGCCACGCGCGTGACGGCGGCGCCCAGCGCCTTCGCGTGGCTGCCCAGCGCGGCATCGCCGCTCGCCAGGGCGCGGCCGATGGTGGCCTGGATCTCTTCGCCCAGCGCCTTGAATGCCGCGCCGTCCTTCATCACCACCTTGCGGCCCAGCAGGTCCAGGCCCTGGATGCCATGCGTGCCTTCATGGATCGGGTTGAGGCGGTTGTCGCGGTAGAACTGCTCCACGTTGTACTCGCGGGTGTAGCCGTAGCCGCCATGCACCTGGATGGCCAGGTTGTTGGCTTCCAGGCACCACTGTGACGGCCAGCTCTTGGCGATCGGCGTGAGGATATCGAGCAGCAGTGCCAGGCGTTCATGCTCGGCGCCCTGCGCTGCACGTTCCTGGTCCACCAGTTGCGCGCAATACAGGTTGAGCGCCAGCCCGCCTTCCACATAGCTCTTCTGCGCGAGCAGCATGCGCCGGATGTCCGCATGCTCCACCAGCCGCACCTGCGGGCTGGCCGGATCCTTGCCGCCGGGGCCGATCGGGCGGCCTTGCGGGCGGTTGCGCGCGTAATCGACCGAGTGCAGGTAGCCGGTATAGCCCAGCATGACCGCGCCCAGCCCCACGCCGATGCGGGCCTCGTTCATCATATGGAACATGCAGGCCAGGCCTTTGTGGGCCTCGCCCACCAGGTAACCAATGGCACCCGCCTTGCCGCCCGGTTTGTACTTCATGCCTTCGCCGAAGTTCAGCAGGCAGTTGGTGGTGCCGCGATAGCCCATCTTGTGGTTCAGGCCGGCCAGCACCACGTCGTTGTGCTCGCCCAGGCTGCCGTCGGCGTTGACCAGGTATTTCGGCACGATAAACAGCGAGATGCCCTTCACGCCCGGGATCAGCTTGCCGTCCGGGCCGGGAATCTTGGCCAGCACGAGGTGGACGATATTATCGGAGAGCTCATGCTCGCCGGCCGAAATCCACATCTTGTTGCCGCGCAGGCGGTATTGCTGGCCGAGCGGCGATTCGCCCTCGTAGTCGGCGCGCGTGGTGATGTCGGACAGCGACGAGCCGGCCTGCGGCTCGGACAGGCACATGGTGCCGAAAAAGCGGCCTTCCATCTCCGGCTTGACGAAGGTCTCCACCTGCGCCGGCGTGCCGTGCGTGAGCAGCAGGTTGGCGTTGCCGATGGTCAGGAAGGGATAGGAGCTGGTGCCGACGTTGGCGCCCTTGAAGTAGGCAAAGCCGGCCTTCTCCACCACCACCGGCAGTTGCATGCCGCCGATGTCGTAGTCCTGCCCGGCGGCCATCAGGCCGGCCTCGCAAAAAGCCTTCAGCGCGGTCTTGACCTCGGGGATGATGCTGACGGTGTCGCCGTCGAAATGCGGCTCTTGCTGGTCGTTCTTCTTGTTGTGCGGCGCGAACAGGTCGGTGGCGATCTTCTCGCAGGTATCGAGCGCGGCGTCGAAGGTCTCGCGGGAATGGTCGGCGTAGCGCGGAATGCGGGTCAGCCCTTCGACCTTGAGCCATTCGTACAGCACGAAGTTCAGGTCACGGCGGGAAAGGATCAGCGACATGGCAGGAAACGGCTCCCAGACTGAAAGGGAAAATCAAAGATGCGCGACCCGGCGGCGGCTGCATCAACTGCAAGCCTCGCGGCGGGGATCATCGCTGTCTCCACAACGGCGCGCTCTCGTGGCACACCGCAAATTCTGTATCTCAACATGGCGCGGGGAAAGAAAAAGGCGCTCGCGCGCCCGTCTCTTGCCTGCCGTGCCTAGCGGCCTTCGCCCAGGCAGGCGATCAGCGTGTCGCCGATCGCCGGACGCAGGTAGTTGATCTTGTAGCCGGAGGCCACCACCGGCGCGGCCATGGCCGCGCTGGCCAGCACCGAGAAGGGCTGGCTGGCCAGCACCTCCCGGCCATGGGCCAGCATCGGGTCGGCTGAATCGCTCACGGTACCGGGCCGCCTCAGAAGACCTCGAACAGGCCGGCAGCACCCTGGCCACCGCCGATGCACATGGTGACCACCACGTACTTCGCGCCACGGCGCTTGCCCTCGATCAGCGCGTGGCCGACCAGGCGGGCGCCCGACACGCCATAGGGGTGGCCCACCGCGATGGCGCCGCCATTGACGTTCAGGCGGTCCATGGGGATGCCCAGGGTGTCGGCGCAGTACAGCACCTGCACGGCGAAGGCTTCGTTCAGTTCCCACAGTCCAATGTCGGCCACCGTCAGGCCGGCTTTCTTCAGCAGCTTGGGCACCGCGAACACCGGGCCGATGCCCATTTCGTCAGGCTCGCAGCCGGCGACGGCAAAGCCGCGGAACGCGCCCAGCGGCTGCAGGCCGCGGGCCTCGGCCACCTTCGAGTCCATCACCACGACCGCCGAAGCGCCGTCGGAGAACTGCGATGCGTTGCCTGCCGAGACCACGCCGCCGGGCATGGCGGTGCGGATCTTCGACACGGCTTCCAGCGTGGTATCGCCGCGGATGCCTTCGTCGGCCGAGACCGTGACTTCCTTGGTCATCAGCTGGCCGGTCGCCTTGTCGGCCACGCCGGCGAGCACCGTGATCGGCACGATTTCATCGTTGAACTTGCCGGCTTCCAGGGCGGCGAAGGCGCGCTGCTGGCTGCGCACGCCGTATTCGTCCTGGCGCTCGCGCGAGATGTTGTAGCGCTTGGCCACGTTCTCGGCAGTTTGCAGCATGTTCCAGTAGATTTCCGGCTTGTTCTTGGTCAGCCAGTTTTCCTGGATCATGTGGCGGTTCATTTCCTGCTGCACGCAGGAAATGCTCTCCACGCCACCGGCCACGAAGATGTCGCCTTCATCGGCGATCACGCGCTGCGCGGCCATGGCGATGGTTTGCAGGCCGGACGAGCAGAAACGGTTCACGGTGGCGCCGGGCACGGTAACCGGGCAGCCCGCGCGCAGCGCGATCTGGCGCGCGATATTGGCGCCGGTGGCGCCTTCCGGGTTGGCACAGCCCATCAGCACGTCTTCCACTTCGCCGGCGTCGATCTTGGCGCGCGCAATGGCGTGCTGGACCGCGTGGCCGCCCAGGGTCGCGCCGTGGGTCATGTTGAAAGCACCCTTCCAGCTTTTGGCCAGGCCGGTACGTGCGGTGGAAACGATGACTGCCTCTTTCATGTCTTGCTCCTCGGTATCTCTGGTATCTGGTGACCTGCGGCGTGCGTTCACGTCCGGCAGTGTCATGCAATATGTCGTTGGCTGGGTTCAGCCGTGTCAGCTCGGGTTGGCTTGGCGATTCTTCGGTTTCAGGACAGCACGGCGGCCGATTGCAGGCGTCGCACGCCCGCGGCTTCCAGGTCTTGCCACGCACGCGCCAGCGACCCGTCGAGGTCGATGGCGCGGCAGGCATCCTCGACCACGACGGCCTCGAACCCCGCCGCCCGGGCATCCAGCGCGCTCCAGGCAACGCAGTAATCCGTTGCCAGTCCCACGCAAAACACCCGGCGCACGCCACGCTCGCGCAGATAGCCCGCGAGCCCCGTCGGGGTGGCGCGGTCGGCCTCCATGAAGGCCGAGTAGCTATCCACCTCGCGGTGATGGCCCTTGCGGATCACCATCTGCGCTTGCGGCACTTCCAGCCCGGCATGCAGCGCGGCGCCGTGGGTGTCCTGCACGCAATGCGTGGGCCACAAGACTTGCTGGCCATAGGGCAACGCCACGGTCTGGAACGGCTGCTTGCCGGCATGGTTGGCAGCAAACGAAACGTGATCGGCGGGATGCCAGTCCTGGGTCAGCACCACGCGCGCAAACGCCGTCGCGAGGCGGTTGATCACGGGCACGACTTCATCGCCCTGCGCCACGGCAAGCGCGCCGCCCGGCATGAAGTCGTTCTGCACGTCGATGACCAGCAGGCAATCTTCGGGGCCGTATTGCTTGGCCATGCCGCTACTCCTCGCTTGGTGACCGGTTTGCGATCAGTGATGAGAACCCCGCGCGGCCTGGCTGCGCCGCGCGAAATCGCCTTGGCTGTACTTAGCCGTTGAAGCCCTTGCCCTCGCCAGCCAGCTTGACCAGCAGCGGGGCTGCCTGCCAGGCTTCGCCGTGGTAGCCCTTGGCATAACGCGCCATCGACTGCGCCACATTGAACAGGCCAACCTGGTCCGCGTACAGCATCGGGCCGCCGCGGAACAGCGGGAAACCGTAGCCGGTCAGGTAGACCATGTCGATATCCGAGGCCTTGGAGGCAATGCCTTCTTCCAGGATCTTGGCGCCTTCGTTGACCAGCGCGAACACCAGGCGCTCGACGATTTCCTCATCGGAGATCTTGCGGCGGGTGATGCCCAGGTCCTTGGAGTGCTGCACGATCATGTCGTTGACCTGCTGGTTCGGGTACGGCTTGCGGTCGCCCGCCTTGTAGTCGTACCAGCCCGCGCCGGTCTTCTGGCCATAGCGGCCCAGTTCGCACAGCAGGTCGGCGGTCTTGGAGTACTGGATCTCCGGCTTGTCGATCGCGCGGCGCTTGCGGATCGCCCAGCCGATGTCGTTGCCGGCCAGGTCGCCCATGCGGAACGGGCCCATGGCAAAGCCGAACTTCTCGATGGCCTTGTCCACCTGCTCCGGCAGCGCGCCTTCGTCCAGCAGGTAGCCGGCCTGGCGGCTGTACTGCTCGATCATGCGGTTGCCGATAAAGCCGTCGCACACGCCCGATACCACGGCGGTCTTCTTGATCTTCTTGGCGACCTGCATGACGGTTGCCAGCACGTCCTTGCCGGTCTTCTCGCCGCGCACCACTTCCAGCAGCTTCATCACGTTAGCCGGGCTGAAGAAGTGCATGCCGACCACGTCTTGCGGACGCTTGGTGAAGGAGGCGATCTTGTTGACGTCCAGCGTGGAGGTGTTCGAAGCCAGGATCGCACCCTGCTTCATCACTTCATCCAGCTTCTTGAAGACGATTTCCTTGACGCCCATTTCCTCGAACACGGCCTCGATGACCATGTCCGCGTCCTTGATCTCGTCATAGGACAGCGTGGTGGTCAGCAGGCCCATGCGCTGCTCGACCTTCTCCTGCGTGAGCTTGCCCTTCTTGGCGCTGTTCTCGTAGTTCTTGCGGATCGTGGCCACGCCGCGGTCCAGCGCTTCCTGCTTGGTTTCCAGCATGATCACCGGCACCCCGGCGTTCAGGAAGTTCATGGTGATGCCGCCGCCCATGGTGCCAGCGCCGATCACGGCGACCTTCTCGATCTTGCGGGTCGCGGTGCCTTCCGGCACGTCAGGAATCTTGCTGGCGGCGCGTTCGCCAAAGAAGGCGTGACGCAGCGCGCGCGATTCGGGCGTGGTGATCAGGTACATGAAGCCTTCGCGCTCGGCCTTCAGGCCAGCTTCGAACGGCTTGAGCGAGGCGGCCACGGCATCCACGCACTTCAGCGGCGCCGGGAAGTTCTTGGCGACGGCTGCCACGGTATTGCGCGAGAAAGCGATAAAGCCTTCCGCGTTCTCGTGCTTGACCTTCAGGTCGCGCACCTTGGGGTACGGGCCAGGGTTGGCCGCCGCCGTCTTGGCAAACGCCACGGCCGCGGGCAGCACGTCGCCGTCGACGATCTCGTCGAACAGCTTGGTGCCTGCGAATTTTTCGCTGGGGATGGCGTTGCCCGACACGATCATGTTCAGGGCGGCTTCCAGGCCGATCACACGCGGCAGGCGCTGCGTGCCGCCAGCGCCGGGCAGCAGGCCCAGCTTCACTTCCGGCAGGGCGATCTGCGCTCCCTTCGAAGCCACACGGTAGTTACAACCCAGCGCCAGCTCCAGGCCACCGCCCATGGCAACGGAATGGATCGCCGCCACGACGGGCTTGCTCGAGCCTTCCACGACCTTGATCACCGAGTGCAGCGTCGGCTCCTGGGTGGCCTTGGGCGTATTGAATTCACGGATGTCGGCGCCGCCCGAGAAGGCTTTGCCGGCGCCGGTAATGACGATGGCCTTGACGGCCGCATCGTCCAGCGCACGGGTCATGCCTTCGACGATGCCAAGCCGGGTGCTGAGACCCAGGCCATTGACGGGGGGATTGTCGAGCGTGATGACGGCGACGCCGTCCTGAACCTGATACTGCGCTGTCATGCTGGTTCCTTTGGTAACTAGAAGTTGTCTCGGGATTCGAATTCTCGAATTATGTTTTTCCGCGGGGCCCCAAACCACCGCCCGGCCACCGGGGAAGCACTGTGCTTGCCGCCCTCGGCCCGTGCCCGCCCTGTCGCGAGCGGATCAAGCATACACAAAATAGCACGGTCGTTCAATTTCATTTTGGGGCTTCGCTGGCACTCCCATGCGCCTCGTTCATGGCGGATCTCGCCCGCGTGCATTCAGGCTGCCGAAAGGCTGGCAAAGGGCACCAAAAAACTAGGGTAAGCCCGGAGTCTCATGGCCCATGCGGCACATTCCCCAGCCCTTGAGGATTACCTCTAGTCACAGTAGGCGACTTTCCTGACATAAACCGCCGCAATCCTCGGATTTACCCGGATAACCCGGTAAACTCGCGCGCTTTGCCCGCACGGGCGCCCCACAAGGCGTCGCCCGTGCCGAAGCCGCGGCCCCGTCCGCCGAAGTTCCAGTGACCCTGATGTCTTCCCATCCACATCCCCATCCTCACCAGCACCCCATCGTCGAGCACGACGACCTGCAGCGCAAACTCAAGGCCCGCCACCTGACCATGATCGCCATCGGCGGTGCGGTCGGCACCGGGCTGTTCGTCGCCTCCGGCGCGTCGATCTCCCAGGCGGGGCCCGGTGGCGCACTGCTGATGTACTGCCTGATCGGGCTGATGGTGTACTGCCTGATGACCAGCCTGGGCGAGCTCGCCGTGCATATGCCCGTGGCCGGCTCTTTCGTCACCTACAGCGCGCTGTACGTAGAAGAAGGCTTTGGCTTCGCGCTCGGCTGGAGTTACTGGTTCAGCCTCGCGGTCACGATTGCCGTGGAGCTGGCGGCGGCGCAGCTAGTGATGCAGTACTGGTTTCCGCACGTCTCCGGCGTGGTGTGGAGCGCGGGCTTCCTGCTGCTGATGTTTGGCCTCAATGCCTTTTCGGTACGCGGCTTCGGCGAGGCCGAGTACTGGTTCGCGCTGATCAAGGTGGCCACGATCCTGATCTTCCTGGCTGCCGGCCTGATGATGATCTTCGGCATCATGCAGGGCGGCCCGCAGTCCGGCTGGCACAACTTCACGCTGGGCGATGCCCCCTTTGTTGGCGGCATCCCCGCCATGTTCGGCGTGGCCATGATCGCCGGGTTCTCCTTCCAGGGCACGGAAACGGTCGGCGTGGCCGCCGGCGAAGCCGCCGACCCGGCACGCACCATCCCGCGCGCCATCCGCCAGACCTTCTGGCGCATCTTGCTGTTCTACGTGCTGGCGATCCTGATCATCGGCGTGCTGATCCCCTATACCGACCCCAGCCTGCTGCGCAACGACGTCACCGACATCGGGGTGAGCCCCTTCGCGCTGGTGTTCCGCCACGCCGGCCTGGCCTTCGCCGCCGGCCTGATGAATGCCGTGGTGCTGACCGCCCTGCTCTCCGCCGGCACCTCCAGCATGTACGCCTCCACCCGGATCCTTTACGGGCTGGCGGTCAGCGGGCGGGCGCCGCGCGCGCTGGCGCGCCTGTCCGCCAGCGGCGTGCCCTACGTCGCGCTGTGCGCCACCGCCGCCGTCGGCGCCCTGTGCTTCCTCAGCTCGCTGTTTGGCGACAAGGCAGTCTACCTGTGGCTGCTGAACACGTCCGGCATGACTGGCTTTATCGCCTGGCTTGGTATTGCCATCAGCCACTACCGCTTTCGCCGCGGGCTGGTGCACCAGGGCTACAAGCCGTCCGACCTGGCCTACCGCTCGCCGCTCTACCCGTTTGGCCCCATCTTTGCCATCGTGCTGTGCGTGGTGATCGTGCTTGGCCAGAACTACCAGGCCTTCTCCGACGTGCGCGGGCGCTGGCTGGAGATTGTCGGCACGTATATCGGCGTGCCGCTGTTCCTGGTTCTCTGGCTTGGCTATCGGCTGGTAAAGAAAACGCGGCTGATCGACTACGAAGATATGCCGTTCAACTGCAAGCGGGCAACCGAGGCAGGGCCGGCTGCAGCTTCACTGCCAAGGCACGCGTCCGCCGACAGCAATGCCGCATAACGCGCCAGATCCACATTGCCGCCGCTGATGATGATGCCAACACGCTTGCCCAGCAGCGGCAACCCCGCATAGCGCGCGGCGGCAAGGCCAAGGCAGCCGGTCGGCTCGACCACCAGCTTCATGGCCTGCGCGAACATGCGCATGCATTCGCGCAGCGCGTGGTCCGGCACGGCGACGATGTCGGTCACGCCGCGGCGGATCAGCCCGAACGTCAGCGCCCCGAGATGCTGGGCGCGCGCGCCGTCGGCGATCGTGTCGGGTGGCTCGATATGCACGATGTCGCCACGGCGAAGCGACTGCTGCCCATGATTGCCCGCCTGCGGCTCGACGCCGTACAGCAGGCAGCCGGGCGAGAGCTGTTCCTTCACCAGGGCGGCGCCCCCGAGCAGCCCCCCGCCCCCCTGGCAAACGAACAGGGCATCGAGCGGGCCGGTTTCCTCCAGCAATTCGCGCGTGACCGTGCCTTGCCCGGCAATGACATCGGCATGGTCGTAGGGCGGGATCAGGGTCAGCCCGCGCTCTTCCGACAGGCGCCGCGTGATCGCTTCGCGGTCGTCCACCTGGCGGTCGTACAGGACCACCTGCGCGCCATAAGCACGGGTCGCCTCCACCTTGGACGCCGCCGCGTCGCGCGGCATCACCACCGTCACCGGAATGCCAAGCACCTGCCCGGCAAGCGCAATGCCTTGCGCGTGGTTGCCGCCGGAGAACGCGACCGCGCCGCGGCGGCGCTGCCCGGCATCGAAGCGCGCCAGCGCATTGAAGGCGCCGCGAAACTTGAAAGCGCCGGTACGTTGCAGGTTCTCGCACTTGAAGAACAGCTCGGCGCCGACCCAGGCATCCATCGCGGGCGAACGCAGCACCGGTGTGCGCCACGCGTGCCCGGCCAGCCGGTTGGCGGCGGCCACCACATCGTCATAGGTCGGCAGGGCGGCGCGCATCGGCCGATTCACTCTGCCGCCTCGTCGGTGGGACGCTTCCACGCGGCCAGCACCTCGGGCGATGGCGTCAGCGCAAGGTTGACGCCGCGCGTACCGATCGGCTGCTGGAACCAGCGCTTCTGCAATGCCACCACCTCCGGGCCGGCGAAGACCGCGGTCAACGTCTGGTCGACCAGCTGCTTCCATTCCGGATCGGATTTCGGCAGCATCAGCGCGTTGCGTTCGGTGGAGAGCGCCGGCCCGACGACCGTGTATTGCGACGGGGCCTTTGAATTGGCGCGCAGGCCGTACAGCACCACATCATCCAGCACGAAGGCCTGGGCGCGGCCGGTCTCCAGCAACAGGAAGGACTCGTTATGGTCCTTCGCGTACACATCGTTGTAGGCGTACTGCGTCTTGAGCCGGCGCACGTGACGGTCGCCGGTGGAACCCGCGCTGGTGACCACGACCTTGCCGCGCAGATCATTAAGGGATTGAATGCCGGAATCCTCGCGAACCAGCATGCGTACCACCGACACATAGTGCGATACGCTAAATGCCACCTGCTTCTGGCGCTCGACCGTATTGGTGTTGGGCGCGCAGTCCACGGTCACCAGGCCGTTCATTACCGCCGGCACGCGGCTCTRCGCCGTCAGCGGCAGCCAGCGCACCTTCAGGTCCTTCAGGCCGAGCTTCTGGCGCGCGGCCTCGGCCACGCGCAGGCACAAGTCCACGGCGTAGCCCGAAGGCTGGCCCTTGATATCGGAGAAAGAGAACGGCAGCGCGCCCTCGCGAAAACCCATCGCGATCGTGCCGGATTCCCGGATCTGCTCCAGGATCGGACTCTGGGCGCGCGCGGACTGGAGGCTGGCCAACGCAGCGAGGGCGGTCAGCGCGGCGAACGCGCGCGCTGTGAATGAGACAGGAAAGGACATGGCAGGTGCTCGGGCAAAGTGCGTAAGCGTATTGCGCACTCCGCCCCGGCGAAACAATATCTTTCTTATAAGAGCATGCCCGGCATTCTCATAAGCAAATTGCTTTTCCGTGCGATCAAGCCAGGGTCGCCGGGGAAGGTATCGCTTGCTCGACCGAATCGCCGTGACCGGCGCCCAGATCACCGCAAAGCGGGTCGAACGCTTCCTCGGTCCCCAGCTCCCCTTCCCATTTGGCAACGACGGCAGTGGCAATGCTATTGCCCAGGACATTGGTCGCCGTGCGCCCCATATCCAGGAACTGATCGATTCCCATCACCAGCAACAGGCCGGCCTCCGGCAAGCCGAACATCGGCAAGATGGCGGCTACCACTACCAGCGAGCCGCGCGGGACCGCGGCCATGCCCTTGCTGCTGACCATCAGGATCAAGAGCATGGTGATCTGGTGCCCGAGCGACATAGGGATATCGAAGGCCTGCGCGATGAAGACCGCCGCAAACGCCTGATACACCATGGAGCCGTCGAGGTTGAAGGAATAGCCCAGCGGCAGGACAAAGCCGACCAGGCGCTTCTTCACCCCGAAGCGCTGCAGCCGCTCGATCATCTTCGGGTAAGCCGCCTCGCTGCTGGCGGTGGAAAAGGCAATCATCATGGGTTCGCGGATACCCTTTGCCAGATCGAACATGCGTCCCTTGAGAACCGCATAGCCCGCGATGAAGAGGACTGCCCACAGGGCCAGCAAAGCGAGATAGAACGCGCCAATGAACTTGCCATAGGTCACCAGTACGTCAAGACCCTGCACGGTGACGGCAGCGGCAAGCGCCGCAAAGATGCCGACCGGCGCGAACAACATCACCGTATTCGTGATGCTCAGCATCACGTGCATCAGTTCGTCGACGGACCGCTTCAGGAACTGGCCCGAGCCGCCGGTCGTCTTGCCCAGCGCAATGCCGAAGAAAAGCGAAAAGATCAGGATCTGCATGATCTCGTTGGTCGCCATGGCATCGAAGATGCTCTTGGGGAAAATATGCGTGACGAACTCTTTCAAGTTGAGCGCGCTGGTCTTGAGGTTCGTGCTCGCGCCAGCGTCCGGCAGAACCATGTTCAGGCTGACACCGGGTTGCGCCAGGTTCACGAACAGCAGTCCGATGCTCAGCGACACAAGTGACGCGAGGATGAACCATGTCAAGGCCTTGGCGCCGATACGGCCAATTGCCTTGGTGTCGTCCATGCTCGCGATGCCCGAGACCAGGGTCGCGAATACGAGCGGGGCGATGATCATCTTGATCATGCGCAGGAAGATCTCGGTGATGATCGAGAAATTCCCGGCAATCGCCTTGGCAGCTGCCGCGTCCGCCGCCATGCGGTGACAGGCATAGCCGACGATGACACCCAGGACCATGCTGAGCATGATCCAGCGGGTAAGTTTGTTAGTGGTTTTCAAAGCTTCGCCTCCTGGCCAGTTTCCAATATCGACGTGCAGTGCATCCCGCCCATGCCGATAAGACAGATTATCCAACACTAGACAAAACGTCAACACGATGAAAACCCGAAGTGTCTTGGCAAGCCGAGCGCGCAGCGCCGGCGGCAGGCGCACGCAAGCGCGTGCCGCCGGACGACGGCAGCAAAGCAAAGCCATGGAGGAGATGGCCTGAGCGAGGCCAGGCATGCAATGGCGATACCGGGGGGGGAATTTCCGGTGAAGGCAAACGCCATCGCGCGCGCAGCCTGATGGACAGGCTCGCACGGATGATGATCGGTAGGAGTGGTCGAATCTGTTCCTGGCTGTGATGCCGCCGGGGCCAACGTCACCCGCGCCACGCGGCATGGCCGGCCGGTGCCATGCGCACCAGCCGCCCCGCTCGCTAATCGGGCCAATCAGCCAGCAAGCAACGCTGCGAACCGGTCGATATCGATGTTCCCGCCGCTGATGATGACACCCACGCGCTTGCCTTGCAGTTCTGCCTTCATGGCACGCACGGCGGCAAAGCCGAGGCAGCCGGTGGGTTCCACCACCAGCTTCATGCGCGACGCGAAGAAGCGCATGCAGTCGACCAGTTCGTCGTCGGTCGCGGTAACGATGTCATCGACATCGCGGCGAATGATCTCGAACGTGTAGTTGCCAAGGTGCTGCGTCTGCGCGCCGTCGGCGATGGTCTTGGGGGTCTCGATATGCACGATCGAGCCAGTGCGGAACGACTGCTGGCCGTCGTTGCCGGCGGCAGGCTCCACGCCGTAGATCTTGCAATGCGGAGCCAGCGCGCGCGCGGACAGCGCGGAACCGGAGAGCAGCCCGCCGCCGCCAAGGCAGACGAACAGGGCATCCAGCTCGCCGGTTTCCTCGAACAACTCCTTGGCCGCGGTGCCCTGCCCGGCGATGACATCCGGGTGGTCATACGGCGGGATCAGGGTCAGGCCATGTTCCTCGGCCAGCTTGCGGCCAATGGCCTCGCGATCTTCCGTATAGCGGTCATAAATGACCACCTTGGCGCCGTAGCCCCGGGTCGCGGCCACCTTGGCAGCCGGCGCATCATGGGGCATCACGATCGTTGCGGGGATGCCGAGAATTGACGCCGCCAGCGCAATGCCTTGCGCGTGATTGCCCGACGAGTAAGCCACCACCCCCGCCCGCCTCTGGCGCTCGTCGAACTTCGAGACCGCATTGAAGGCGCCACGAAACTTGAAGGCGCCCATGCGCTGCAGGTTCTCGCACTTGAAGAAGAGCTCCGCGCCCACCTCCTTGTCCGCGGTGCGCGAGCGCATGACGGGGGTGCGGTGCGCGTAGCCCTCAAGCCGCCCGGCGGCGGCTGACACATCATCAAAGGTCGGTAGATTCAGCATGATCGTAAGTCTCGTTTGAGTAAAAAGGCTACCAGGGCCAGTGAATGCTGGTGCCAGCTTGCGCGGCGGCGGCTCGCCGCTGGAGCAGGCGAGCCACCGTCAGGTCCTGCAGCGCCAGGCCTGTCATATCGAAGATGGTGATGTCGGTGTCGTGGCGCTCCACTTGCACCTTGCCGCCCAGCACGTCGCCGATTTCCGTGCACGGCGTGTCCGGCGCCCACTGCGTCTCGCCGATCTGCCGGGCCTGGGCCCGATCGTCGACGAACAGCCGCGCGCGCGCCAGCAGGCCGTCGGGCAATTCGCGCTTGCCGCGGGTGTCTGCGCCCACGCAGTTCAGGTGCGTTCCTGGCTGCACGGCTTGCAGGTCGAACAGCGCGCCGCCGCCAGGCGTAGCGGTGATCACTACGTCGCTGCCCGCCACCGCCGCATTGCGATCAGGGGCATGGGAGATCTCACAGCGCTCGGCAAAGGCACGCTCGAACGCAGCGTCGGGCTGGCCCGTCACCGTAACGTATTGAACCTGCTTGAGCGAGGGCAGCAGCGCAAGGGCGAAGGTCAACTGAATCCGCGCCTGCACGCCAGTGCCGAACAGGCACAGGCGCTCGCTGTCCCGGCGCGCCAGCCACTGAAGCCCCAGGCCGCCGGCGGCACCGGTGCGCATCGTGGTGACGGCATTGCCATCGATCATGCACACTGGCCGCCCGGTTGCCGGATCGATCAGCATGATCGTGGCCTGATGCGGCTCGCCGCCCACCTCGCGGTTGGCCGGCCAGAATCCGGCCGCCTTGAAACCCAGCAGGCCTTGCGACTGGACGTCGCCGGACTTGATGCCGAACACGCCACCGGTCGCCAGCGGCTCCCTAACCAGCGGAAAGACACGGCCCTCGCCCTGGCTATGCAGGGCAAAGGCTTCGCTCACCGCCTCCATGGCATCTGCCGGCTGCAGCAGTGACTCGACCTGGTTCTTGTCGAGCAGGAGCAAGCGCGCTTCACTTGGCATAGCTATACACCGTAGCCCGCGACACGCCGAGATGCAGCGCCACGATTTCCATGGCGCGGCGCACCTCCATGAATCCCGCCTCCTTGAGTTCGCGCAGCAACGCACGCCTGTCTTCGGCCTTGAGGGATCGCGGCGTGGTGGCCAGCCGCGCGGCAAACTGGTCGATGCGGGCCCGGATGGCATCCGCACCGGCCGGGTCGAGCGATTCCTTCATGGCCGCGCCCGCGTCCACGCTGCCGAACTGGCCCAGCACGTTCTGCAAGCTGCGGAACAGCGTCAGGTCGACGTTCATGCACAGGGCTGCCACATAGCCCCCGGTCGAATCCTTGATGCCGATCGACGTGCTCTTGGCCTGCCGCCCGTCGGCGAACTGATTCGCATAATTGGCAATCACCTGCGGATACTCAGGGTCGGCGATCCGGGCAAGGCCCAGCTCGGTTGCCGGGTCTCCCACCTGACGGCCCGACAGATTGTTATGGATGGCGAGAATGGCGTGCTTGGGGTCCAGCAGATCGTGAACAACCACCTCGCAAAAGGGCGCGAAGGTTTCGCTCAACCCTTGGGCCACCTGCTTGAGTTGCTCGAGCAGCGCTTGCTGCTCGAGCGTGCGTTCTGGGGTGCGTTTTTTCATGTAGACAGGTTATCCAGATATGGATATTTTGTCAATATCGCGGCATCGGGCTGGGCGCGCGGCGCCCCCGCCCCTCGCGCGCGGGCGCCGCGTCGTGGCCTTGCCTTGCCTCTTGGACTTGCCTCAGGCCGGCTCGAAGCGCTCCCCCTTGAATACCCGCACCGGCGCGCCGCGCTCCACCTGATGGTGCAGCAAGCGCCGCTGGGCGCGTTGGGCGAGTACGCTCTGGTCCGCCTGCTGCGCCAGCTTATGCGCGATCAGCAACGTGGCAATGCGCTTGTTGGCATGCTGGCTGCGCTCGGACTGCACCCTGACGCTGATGCCGGTAGCCACATGGATGGCGCGCACGGCCGACTCGGTACGGTTCACGTGCTGCCCGCCTGGCCCCGAGGCCCGGCAGGTCTCAAAGCGGATCTCGCCCGCCAGGGCTGGCGACGGCGCAGCGCAACGCGCCACGCCAATAAACCAGTTCTTGCGCGCATGCCGGGGCCGGTAAGGGCTCGGGCAAGTCCATTGCACAGTGCCCTCCCACTGGCGCGCCAGGTCCGGCGCCGGCTCGCCGTCCAGGCTCACCAGCACCGAGCGCAGGGTGCCCGCGCGCTCGCCGCCCTCTTCGTCGAGGATCTCGATCTGCACGCCGCAAAGCGTTGCCTCGTGCAGCAGGCGCCGGAGCGCCCGGCTGACTGCCAGGCAGCATTCGGATGGCCCTTGCGCCGCGGAAAGTTGTAGCAGGATCATCGGCAGCACTCCCCGCTGGTCTTGTACGTGAGCACGGGGCGCAGGCGCGCCAGCGGCCTTGCCAGGCCCGCGTCGCAAAGCGCCGCCACCACGCTGTCGATGGGCTTGTAGGCTTGCGGCGCCTCCTCATAGATCAACTGCCGGTCGCGGCAGATCACGCGGCTGTCAAAGCGCGTCCGGCTTAGTTGCTCGACGGTAAAGCGCCCCGACAAGCGGCTCTTGCACTCGCCGCGCATCCATTTTCGGCCCGCGCCGTGCGCCAGCGACAGCAAGCTGCGCGCATCGGCTACCGGCTCGACCAGGTAGCTGTAGTCCCCCCGCGAGCCCGGGATTACCACCGGCCCGGCGTCGGCCGGCGTGGCGCCCTTGCGGTGCAGCCAGCCGGCGGTGCCGTCGATCGTGGCCGCCGCCAGGAAGTTGTGGTTGACGTCGAGCACCCGCTCGCCGCCGCCACGCAGCCGGTCCAGCATGCGGCGCGCGACCAGCTCGCGGTTGCCCTGCGCGAAACGCAGCGCCTGTGCGTGCCGGGCCAGATAGTCGGCGCCATCCTGGCTGCCGCCGCTCAAGCCATTGTGGCTGAAGCGCTCGATATGGTCTTGCAGGATCGCCTGGCCAAGCCCGCGCGAGCCGCTGTGCACCAGCAGCACCAGCCGGCGGCGGTCCAGCCCGAGCGCCGCCACCGCGGCTTCGTCGAGAATCTCGTCGATCTGCTGCACTTCGGCAAAGTGATTGCCCCCGCCGATCGTGCCCAGGGCGTGCTCGTGGCCCACGCCCTGAAGCGACTGGCTGGCCACGACCTGCGCCACGGCCTCGGCCCATGACGCGTCGAGCGGCCCATCGATGTTGCCGAGCCGCTTCTCCAGCTGGTCCGCGCCGATCCTGGTCGCGTCCAGCTCCGTGCGCCACAGCGCCATGCCGCAGCCGATGTCATTGCCGACCAGCGCAGGATAAAGCCGGCCGCTGGAGAAAAAGGCCGCGCCTACCGGATATCCCCGGCCAGGATGCAAGTCCGGCATGCCGGCGACCCGCTCCATGCCGGCGAGACTAGCGGTGTGATGAAGTTGTTGGATCGCGTTGCCTTCGATCCAGGTGTGGTCCGACGCGATCAGCGATACGCGCTCGGACAGATGCTTGATGCAATTGCCCATATACCATCCAGATAAGAGAAAGAATCTGATGTGGCAGGCCGGAGCCGGGCAATGCAACTCACCGCGCAGCGCGATGCCAATCTGGCAATGCGCCTGCGGGGCGGAACGATTAAACCTGGCGCGGCCTGCAAAGATGCATCGACGTTTTCATGGTGTGCTCTCCTTTGCAGTGCGGTTGATGAATGAAGGGAAACGATCGTAATGCGCAATGGCGTGATCTGGCAATGTCGACGATCAGATCAGTGCGTGCGGTTCGTGCGGCTGTTGTCAGGCCGAGACACTTATCTGTCACGCCAGCGTCACGCCTTCATCACGCCACCGTCACGTGGCCCATGCATCGTAGCGGTCTTTCGACACCATTCTTCTTCGACATGCGCATCCTCCCGTCCGCGACCGTCATTGCCGTTATCGCCGTCACCGCTGCGGCCTGGGCTTTGCCCGTCGCGGCCCAGGCCACGGCCCCTGCCGCCTACCCCGCCACCCTCGCCGGCCACGCCATCCTGCCCGCGCAGAGCTATATCGCCGCGCCCAAGGACGCGCCGCAGGACCTGCAGGAGAGCGGCAAGTTCACCACCGGCGCGCGCGTGGAAAAGATCAGCGCGGTGGAAGGCCAGTCGAACAACCGGCCGACAGGCGTCTCGCTGCCCTTCAAGGGCCAGCCGCTGCAAGGCCATTCCGGCATCAAGCACATGGCGGACGGCAGCTTCTGGGTGCTGACCGACAACGGCGCCGGCAGCAAGGCCAACTCGCCGGACTTCATGCTCTACCTGAATCACTACAAGGTGGACTTCAAGAGCGGCAAGCTCCATCGCCTGGGCACTGTGTTCCTGCACGATCCGGACAAGAAGGTGCCCTTCCGCGTCGTCCACGAAGGCACCAAGCAACGCTACCTGACCGGTTCGGACTTCGACACGGAAAGCTTCCAGTTCGCCGGCGGCGCGCTGTGGATTGGCGACGAGTTCGGGCCCTTCCTGATCAAGGCCGACCTGCAAGGCAAGGTGCTGGCTGTGTACGACACGCTGGTCGACGGCAAGGTCGTCCGCTCGCCGGACCATCCCGCCGTGACCACGCCGGGCATGCCGGGCGGCGCGGTGGACTTCCAGGTCAAGCGCTCCAAGGGCTTCGAAGGCATGGCCTCGTCACCGGACGGCAGCAAGCTCTACGCGCTGCTGGAAGGCCCCGTGTGGAACGCCGAAGCCAAGGATTTTGAACGTATCGGCGGCAAGGAAGCCCTGCGGGTGCTGGAGTTCGACACCCAGGCCGGCAAGTGGACGGGCCGCTCGTGGAAGTACCCGCTCGAGGCCAATGGCAACGCCATCGGCGACTTCAACATGATCGACGCCAGCACCGGCCTCATCATCGAGCGCGACAACGACGAAGGCACGGCCGACAAAGCCTGCCCCGAAGGCCAGAAGCGCAACGACTGCTTCTCGGATATCGCCAAGTTCAAGCGCATCTACAAGATCGAACTGAGCGACGCCAATGCGGGCGGCCCGGTGCGCAAGATCGGCTACATCGACCTGCTCAATATCGCCGACCCCGACAAGCTGGCCCGCAAGCCGCTCAACGAAGGCGTGCTCAAGTTCCCGTTTTTCACCATCGAGAACGTGGATGTGGTCGACCCCACCCATATCGTGGTCGGCAACGACAACAACCTGCCCTTCTCCAGCAGCCGCGAGCCTAACAAGGCCGACGACAATGAACTGGTGCTGCTTGAGGTCGGTGAGTTCCTGAAGGCGAAGTAATCGGCTTCATGGCAGTGCCGGCGCGTGAGCCGGCATGAATGGGTGTCCCCGGACTCGCGAGGACACCCATCCTGCCTACACCTCCAGCCATTCCTTGCGAATGGCGGCATTGGCCTTCAGGTCCCCGGGCGTACCTTCGAACACGATGTGCCCGTGCCCCATCACATAGACCCGCTGTGAAATATCCAGCGCAATGGCCAGTTTCTGCTCGATCAGCAGCACCGACACGCCGCGCTCCTTCAGGACCTTCAGGTAGTCGCCCACCAGCGCGACGATCATCGGAGCCAGCCCTTCAGTAGGCTCGTCGATCAGTACCAGGTCGGGGTCGCCCATCAGGGTGCGGCATAGCGTGAGCATCTGCTGCTCGCCGCCGGAGAGCACGCCGGCGGACGTATTCTCGCGCTCCTTCAGGCGCGGGAACATGTTGTACATGTCCTGCACCGTCCAGCGGGGCTTGGACTGGCGCGGATTGCGCTTTTCCCCGAGCTGCAGGTTCTGGCGCACCGTGAGCGTGGGAAAGATATCGCGGTTCTCCGGCACGTAGCCCACGCCCAGGTGGGCGATCTCGAAGGTGCGCCGCCCGAGGATCTCTTCGTCGCGAAAGCGCACCGAGCCCTCCGCCTTGACCATGCCGAGGATGGCCTTGGCCATGGTCGAGCGCCCTACCCCGTTGCGGCCCAGCAGCGCGACGATCTCGCCTTCGTCGATATGCGCGTCGACGCCGTGGAGGATATGGCTCTTGCCGTAGTAGGCGTGCAGGCCCTGCACGTCCAGCATGCGCTTGCCCATCAGTGCGCTCCCTCAGTAGCAGGTTCGTCCAGGGTCGTGCCCAGGTAGGCTTCCTTGACCTTGCGGTTGGCGCGGATGGCCTCGGGCGTGTCGGTGGCGATGACCTCGCCGTAGACCAGCACCGAGATCCGGTCGGCCAGCCCGAACACCACGCTCATGTCGTGCTCCACCATCACCAGGGTCTTGCCCACGGTGACGCGGCGGATCAGTTCCACCGCATGATCGGACTCCGAGCGGCTCATGCCGGCCGTAGGCTCGTCCAGCAGGATCACCTCGGCGCCGCCAGCGATCGTGATGCCGATCTCCAGCGCGCGCTGTTCCGCATAGGTCAGCAGGCTGGCCTGCGTGCTGTGGCGGTGCTGCAGGCCGATCAGCTCCAGCACTTCGTCCGCCCGCTCGCGCGCGTCGCGCAGCTCGGACAGGCGATGCCAGAACGAATACTTGTAGCCCAATGACCAGAGCACCGCGCAGCGCAGGTTCTCGAACACCGACAAGCGGTGAAAGATATTGGTGATCTGGAAGCTGCGCGACAGCCCCATGCGGTTGATCACGAAAGGCTGCAGCCCGCCGATCTCCTGGCCATTCAGCCTGACCGTGCCAGAGCTTGGCGCGAAGCGCCCCGAGATCAGGTTGAAGGTGGTCGATTTACCGGCGCCGTTGGGGCCGATCAGCGCATGCCGCTCGCCCTTGGGGATGCTCAGGTTGACGCCCCGGATGATCTCGGTCTGGCCGAATTTCTTGCGTACGTCGTTCAGTTCCAGTGCGGCGCTCATGCCGTGCCTCCCGCCATTTCGGCCTGTACCTTGTCCCACGTGGCGCGCACCCGCGCGCGCGCAGCGCGGCAAGCCAGCAGGCCGGCCACCCACAACGCTGCGGCTACCAGCCACGGCTTCACCGTCGCGGCGTCGAAGCCAATGCGCAACAGCGACATCTCGGTGCCGTTGGCGCTATCCACCTGCACCTTGTAGACCAGCTCCACGGTGAGGATCACCGCGGCGAGCAGCACCAGCCCGGCAGCCGCGGCGCGGCCGTAGTCGGGCAACATGGCGCGCAGTTTGCCGCGCGCGAGCAGCGGCACCTGCATCATCAGCAAGCTGGCGATGCCGCCCGGCACGAACATGACCATCAGCACGAAGAACAGGCCAAGGTAAAGCAGCCAGGCCTTGGTCAGGTCCGACAGCGCGACCGCGAACAGGATGAACACCACCGCCCCGATCACCGGGCCGAAGAACACGCCCGCGCCGCCGATGAAGGCCGCCAGCAGCACCCCGCCGGAGCGCACCGCACTGACGTTCTCGGCCGACACGATCTCGAAGTTGATGGCCGACAGCGCGCCCGAGATGCCGGCGAAGAACGCCGACAGGATCAGTACCAGGTAGCGCACGCGCTGCGTGTTGTAGCCGATGAATTCCACCCGCTCCGGGTTGTCGCGCACCGCGTTGGCAATGCGGCCAAGCGGCGTCTGGGTCCAGGCGTACATGGCCACCATGGACAGCAGGCACCACACCGCGATCAGGTAATACACCTGGCGCCCGGGCCCATAGGTGATGCCGAACACGGGATCGCCCACCATGCGGTTAGTGGAGATGCCACCCTCGCCCCCAAAGAAATCCGGGAACATCAGCGAGCTGGCAAATACCATCTCCCCGATGCCCATGGTGATCATCGCAAAGGTGGTGCCGGACTTCTTGGTGGTGACGTAGCCGAACAGCACGCCGAAGAAGGCGCCGGCCAGGCCGCCCACCACCGGCAGCAGCGAGACTGGCAGCCATACCTTGCCCGCCCCCACCATATTGAGCACGTGGATGGCGATGAAGGCGCCCAGGCCCGCGTACACCGCATGGCCGAACGACAACATGCCGGTCTGCCCGAGCAGCATGTTGTAGGACAGCGCGAAGATAATCATGATGCCCATCTGGGACATCAGCGTGATAGCGAACCCGCCGGTGAAGAACAGCGGCATCACCAGCATCAGGGCCGCGGTCAGGCCCCAGATCGCCCAGCGTGCCAGGTTCATCGGGCGGTAGCGCATGGTGCGGCCGGTCGCAACCGTCTCGCGGCGTTGTTGCATTGTCGTCTCCATGCTCATGCTATCAACCCTCCCTCGTGCCCATCAAACCACGCGGGCGGAAGATCAGCATCACCACCAGCAACAGATACGGCAGTACCGGGGCAACCTGCGCCACCGTGAGCTTCCATAGCGAAGACAGCGGCGTGCTGTCGGTAACCTGCAGGCCGATCGAGCCCAGCAGGCCAGCCAGCGAGGCGTCAAGCGTGACGGCAAAGGTTTGCAGCACGCCAATCAGCAGCGAGGCAATGAACGCCCCCACTAAAGACCCCATGCCGCCCACCACCGCCACCACGAAGATGATCGACCCCACCGCCGCCGCCATCGACGGCTCGGTGATAAAGGCATTGCCGCCGATCACGCCGGCCAGCCCCGCCAGCGCGGCGCCACCACCGAACACCATCATGAACACGCGCGGCACATTATGGCCAAGCGCCTCGACCATTTCCGGATGTGTCAGCGCGGCCTGGATCACCAGCCCGATACGGGTGCGGGTGAGCACCAGGTAGATCGCCACCAGCATGGCCAGCGACACCACCATCATGAAGGCGCGGTACTTGGGGAACGAGGAGGTGAATATGGTAAACAGCGGCCCGTCCAGCTCTGCCGGGATGCGGTAGGGTACGGCGGCAAGGCCCCATACCAGCTTCACGCCTTCCTCGATCAGGTAAGCCAGGCCGAAGGTGAACAGCAGTTCCGCCACGTGCCCGTACTTGTGCACGGTGCGCAGCCCGAAGCGCTCCACCAGCGCGCCAGCGCCGGCCACCAGCAGCGGCGCGAAGATCAGCGCGGGCCAGAAACCGATCTTGCTGGCAATGGTGTAGGCAAAGTACGCGCCCAGCATGTAGAAGCTGGCGTGCGCGAAGTTCAGCACGCCCATCATGCTGAAGATCAGCGTAAGCCCGGAAGAGAGCATGAACAGCAGCAGCCCGTAGCTGACGCCATTCAATAGGGAAATGACGAAGAATTCCACAACTTATCCTTCATTCTGATGCACGTGGCCAGTTGGCGGCCACCGATCGGCCGGCCGTAGAACGGGCGCGCGCGGGTGAGCGCCGCCCACCCGAAAGCGGCATGCGCCGCGCCGGGTCGACCGAAGTATGCAGGATCGGGTGGCGCGCCGGAACTGGCCGCGCCATCCGCCGCGCGCGGGCTCAGCCCGGGCGCTTCATCTGGCAGGAAGTCGGCTGCGCTGCCACGTACTGGTCCATCAGCGCATCGGTCTTCCAGCCAAAGCCGGTGTTTTCCTGATCGAACTTGACCTCCTTGCCGTCAACCTTGGTCCAGGTAGCCACCACCAGCGATTGCTGGGCCTGGTGATCCGAGCCGCGCATCTCCACCGTGCCGTTCAGGCTTTCGGCCTTGATGCCTTCGAGTGCCTTGGCCACCTTGACCGGATCCGTCGACTTGACGTCCGTGAACGCCTTGCCCAGCATGGCGATGCCGGTGTACGCGGCCATCACGTAGAAGTCATCGTTGTACTTCTTCTTGAAGCCTTCGATGACATCGCCGCCCTTGAAGCCCTTGTTGTTGGGGTTGTAGTAGCCGACGTACTTGACGTGCCCGGCTTCCGACGCACCCATGGCGGTCGGCACGCCGGTGGTGCCGGCGTAGTAGGTGTAGTAGTTGGTGGTCAGGCCCGCGTCCTTGCCGGCCTTGATCAGCAGCGCGAGGTCGCTACCCCAGTTGCCGGTGATCACCGTGTCGGCCCCGGAGGCCTTGATCTTGGCCGCATAAGGGGCGAAGTCCTTGACCTGTGCCAGCGGGTGCAGGTCTTCGCCGACGATCTGGATGTCCGGGCGCTTGCGTTTCAGGTAGTCCTTGGCGGCGCGCGCCACCTGGTGGCCGAAGGAGTAGTTCTGGTTGATCAGGTAGACCTTCTTGACGCCGGGATCCTTGGCCAGGTAAGTGGTCAGCGCCTCCATCTTCATGTCGGAGTTGGCGTCCAGGCGGAAGTGCCAGTAGTTGCACTTGCCGTTGGTCATGTCCGGGTCCACCGCGGCGTAGTTCAGGTAGATGATCTCCTTGCCCGGATTGCGCTCATTGTGCTTGGCCACCGCGTCTTCCAGCGCCAGGCCCACGGAGGAGCCGTTGCCCTGCACGATATAGCGGATGCCCTGGTCCACCGCCTGCTTGAGGATGGTCAGGCTTTCCTGCGGCGAGAGCTTGTTGTCAAAGCCAACCACTTCGAACTTGTTCCCGCCCCCCCAGTTCTTTTGGTTGGCGATGTCCGCGACGAACTGCCAGCTCTTCAGCTGGTTCTGCCCCACCGGCGCCATCAGGCCGGACAGCGGGTCGATAAAGGCGATCTTCACCGTATCGGCAGCCGCGACCCCGGAACCCATTGCCGCGAAAATGGCCGTGGCGGCCACGAGCGGACGCAATCTGATCATGCTTGTCTCCTTCAGTCTTATTGTTGGCTGTGGTTGATCCCGATTCGCGGTGGCGCTCTCTCCCAAGACCGCGCGCGCCGCAAACCTGTCCTGCAATCGCCGGCATCAACGCCCGGCAAGCATTGGCGGCTCTATGGCCGCCTTGGGGTCAGGCCGCCGGCAGGCGGTAGTCCTTGAACTGCTCGCGCAGCTTGAGTTTCTGCATCTTGCCGGTAGCGGTGAGCGGAATCTCGGTGACAAAGGCAACGTCGTCGGGGATCCACCATTTGGCGACCTTGCCTTCGAAGTACTTCAGCAATTCCTCGCGCGTCACCTCGGCGCCGGGCTTCTTCATCACCACCAGCAGCGGGCGCTCGTCCCACTTGGGGTGATAGCAGGAAATGCAGGCCGCCATATGCACCGCCGGGTGGGCGGCTGCCACGTTCTCGATATCGATCGACGAGATCCACTCGCCGCCGGACTTGATCACGTCCTTGCTGCGGTCGGTGATCTGCATGTAGCCGTCGGSRTCGATGGTGGCSACGTCGCCCGTGGGGAACCAGCCATCCACCAGCGGCGACGCGTCGTTGCGGTAGTAGTGCTCGATCACCCAGGGGCCACGCACGTGCAGGTCGCCGAACGCCTTGCCATCCCAGGGCAGCTCGTTGCCGTCACCGTCGACGATCTTCATGTCCACGCCGTAGATCACGCGGCCCTGTTTTTCCTGGATCTTCTGCTGCTCGTCTTCCGGCAGGTCGTTGTGGCGCGCCAGCAGCTTGCAGGAAGTGCCCAGCGGGGACATCTCCGTCATGCCCCAGGCGTGAATGGTCTCCACGCCGAGCGCCTTGAGCGCGCGGATCATGGCGGGCGGCGCCGCCGAGCCGCCGATCACGGTGCGATGAAAGGTGGAGAACTTGAGATTGTTGGCCTGCACATGCTGCAGCAGGCCCAGCCATACCGTGGGCACGCCGGCCGAGAAGGTCACCTTCTCGTTCTCGAACAGCTCGTAGACCGAGGCGCCGTCGAGCTTGGCGCCCGGCAGCACCAGCTTGGCGCCCACCAGCGGCACCGAATACGGCAGGCCCCAGGCGTTGACGTGGAACATCGGCACCACGGGCAGGATCACGTCGCGCGCCGAGCAGCCCAGCGCGTCCGGCAGCGCCGATGCGTAGGAGTGCAGCACGGTGGAGCGATGCGAATACAGCGCGCCCTTGGGGTTGCCGGTGGTGCCTGAGGTGTAGCACAGGCTGGAGGCCGTGTTCTCATCGAACTGCGGCCACGTGTAGTTGCCGTCCTGCGCGTCGATCAGGTCCTCGTAGCACAGCAGCGGCACCTTGGCTTGCGCCGGCATGTGCGAGCGGTCGCTCATCATCACCCAGCCCTTCACGCCCGGGCAGTGCGCCGCCACGCCTTCGACCAGCGGCAGGAAGGTGGCATCGAAGAACACGTACTGGTCTTCGGCATGGTTGATGATGTAGGCGACCTGCTCGGGGAACAGGCGCGGGTTGACGGTATGGCATACCGCTCCCGAGCCCGATACGCCGTAGTAGATCTCCAGGTGACGATAGCCATTCCAGGCCAGCGTGCCAACACGGTCGCCCGACTGCACGCCCAGCGCGGCGATGGCCTGGGCCAGCTTGCGCGAGCGCAGCTCGCAATCGCGGTAGGTATAACGGTGCAGATCGCCTTCGGTCCGTCGCGAGACGATTTCCGTGCCGCCATAGTGGCGTGCGGCGTGCTTGATGATGGAGGAAATGAGCAGGGGTTCGCTCATCATTTGACCCATCAATGCCATGGAATAGTCTCCTGTAATTTTCGAAATCCGTCAAAAAACGAACAACCGTTCTATTTTTGGGCCGATTGTTGCCATCCATTGATGAAACGTCAACGGGAATCCGTTGTGCAGCGCCATATCCGGGAGGCCGGCGGGCTGCACCCCGGCCCCATGGCGGTGCGCCGGGGGCGGGATTCAAGGGATATCCGGAAACATTGTGGTGACAACGACGGTCAGAGATGCAAATGACGGCGTGGAAGTACAATAACGCCTGCCATGTTGCACCTCAACATGTCGTTTTCCCTAGCCTGCAAGCGCACTTGCGCGAAATCCGGCACGCCGGCGCTGCACCGCCCAGCCACCCATAGTGATGCCCCAGTGAACTCTCCCGAGCCAACCGACGCCCCCCAAGCCTTGCCAGACACCGCCGGCCCCGCCCCATTGAATGCTGCCGAGCCGCGGCCGCCGTTCACTGCCGTGCCAGGCTTTGCGGAGCTCGGCCCGCGCTTCTTTACACGGCTCGCGCCCACGCCGCTACCCTCCCCCAGGCTGGTCAGCGTGTCGGCCGGCGCGGCCGGGTTGCTGGGCTGGGATGCGGATGCCGCAACGCAGCGTAGCTTCATCGAAACTTTTGCAGGAAATCACGTGCCCGAGTGGGCCGATCCCCTCGCCAGCGTGTACTCCGGCCATCAGTTCGGGGTCTGGGCGGGACAGTTGGGCGATGGCCGGGCGATACGCCTTGCCGAGGCGCGCACCGCCTCCGGCCCCTGGGAAATCCAGCTCAAGGGCGCCGGCATGACGCCCTATTCGCGCATGGCCGATGGCCGCGCCGTGCTGCGCTCCTCGATCCGCGAATACCTGTGCTCCGAGGCGATGCAGGCGCTGGGCGTGCCCACCACGCGTGCCATGTGCATCATCGGATCCAACGCCCCGGTGCGCCGCGAGACCATCGAGACCGCCTCCGTGGTGACGCGCCTGGCGCCGTCCTTTATCCGCTTTGGCCATTTCGAGCATTTCGCGGCCCGCGAGGACCTTGGCTCGCTGCGCCAGCTGGCGGATTTCGTGATCGACCGCTTCATGCCCGAATGCCGCGACGACAAGCAGCCCTACCAGGCGCTGCTGCGTGAAGTCTCCCTGCGCACCGCCGACCTGATGGCCAGGTGGCAGGCCGTGGGCTTCTGCCATGGCGTGATGAACACCGACAATATGTCGATCCTCGGGCTGACCATCGACTACGGGCCCTTTGGCTTCCTCGATGCGTTCGACGCCAACCACATCTGCAACCATTCCGATACGCAAGGCCGCTATGCCTACAGCCAGCAGCCGCAGGTTGCGTTCTGGAACCTCCACTGCCTGGCCCAGGCGCTGATGCCGCTGTGGCGAGAGGGCGATGGCAACGCCGGCGCCGAAACCAGCAAAGCGGCCACCGACGCCGCGGTAGAAGCCGCGCGCGCCGCGCTGGATCCGTTCCGCGAACGCTATGCCGGGGCCTTCTTCCAGCAGTACCGGGACAAGCTCGGCCTGCGCCCGACGGGCGGCCCCGATGCCGACGACGAGCCGCTGCTGACCGACCTGTTCCAGCTGCTGCACGCCCAGCGCGTGGACTACACCTTGTTTTGGCGCAATCTCGCCCGCATCTCCTGCGCCGATGGCAGCCAGGATGCCCCGGTGCGAGACCTGTTCCTGGACCGCGCGGCGTGGGATGCCTGGGCCGAGGCCTACCGCGCCCGCCTGCGTGCCGAGAACTCCGTTGACGCCGTGCGCGCGGTGGCCATGCTGGCGGTCAACCCGAAGTACGTGCTGCGCAACCACCTGGCCGAAACCGCCATCCAGCTCGCGCGCGAGAACGACTTCAGCGAGGTGGACCGCTTGCTGGCCGTGCTGTCGCGCCCGTTCGACGAGCAGCCGGAGGCCGAGGGCTATGCCGCGCTGCCGCCGGACTGGGCAGCCGGGCTGGAAGTGAGCTGCTCGTCGTGAAGGCGCGGCGCCACTGCAAGCACTGTAAGGTTTGACTGGCAAGAAACGACCAACCGGCCTTGGGTGACGAAAAGCGGGCTGCGCAACCAGCTGTGCGCCCGCCGAGCCTCCCGGCCAACGAGAAAGGAAAGCCGACTATGACCACGCACAAGACTGAAGCCGAGTGGCGCGAGCAACTCTCCGACATCGAGTACCGCGTTGCCCGCGAAGCCGCCACCGAGCGGCCCTTCACCGGCCGCTACTGGGATCACTGGGAGCGCGGCACTTACCGTTGTGTCGGCTGCGGCACGCCGCTGTTCGAAGCCAGCACCAAGTTCGACGCCGGTTGCGGCTGGCCGAGCTATTTCCGCCCGATCAACGGCGAGGTGATCGACGAGCACACCGACCACACGCACGGCATGGTCCGGGTGGAGGTTCGCTGCAAGGAATGCGGCAGCCATCTTGGCCACGTTTTCGAAGATGGCCCCGCGCCCACCGGTTTGCGCTACTGCATCAACTCGGCTGCGCTAAAATTCGACCAGCGCGACCCCGCCGACCTCAACGCGGGTGACGCCGCGCCGACATCGCCCGACACGCCGCGCTAAGCCCGAACCGCCCGCGCGGCGGTTCGCCGCCAACCAAGCCTTCGACCTTGCGTCGCTCAATCCTGTTCGCATGAAATTCCTGTTCGACCTGTTTCCGGTCATCCTGTTCTTCGTCGCCTTCAAGTTCGCTGGCATCTATGCCGCCACCGGCGTGGCGATCGCCGCCACCGTGGTGCAGATCGGCTGGGTCTGGCTGCGCCACCGCAAGGTCGAGCCGATGCAGTGGGTCAGCCTGGTGATCATCTCGGTGTTCGGCGGCGCCACGCTGCTGCTGCATAACGAGACCTTCATCAAGTGGAAGCCCACCGTGCTGTACTGGCTGTTCGCCGCCACGCTGACCCTGTCGGCGCTGATCTGGCGCAAGAACCTGATCCGCGCCATGCTGGGCAAGCAGGTCACCATGCCGGAAGCCGCCTGGGGCAAGCTCAACGCCGCCTGGGCCGCTTTCTTCGCCGTGATGGGCGTGGTCAACCTCTATGTGGCCTACCAGTTCTCCACCGACGCCTGGGTCAACTTCAAGCTGTTCGGCAGCATGGGCCTGATGCTGGTGTTCATCCTGGCACAAAGCGTCTGGCTGTCCCGCCACATGCAGGAAAACACCCCCGAGTAAGCGCACCGGCGGGCCCTGCCCGCCGCGCCTGCCTCGATTGATCTCCCGGCTCCGGCCGGGCCCCACCAGGATACGCATTCACCGATGGCCGCAGAACCCGCACAAATCGAAGCCCTACTGCGCGCAGCCCTTTCGCCCTCCAGTGTCGAAGTACGCGACGACAGCGCGCTGCACGCCGGCCACGCCGGCGCCGCCTCCGGTGGCGGGCATTACCACGTCACCATCGTCAGCGCGCAATTTGCCGGCAGCACCCGGGTGGCGCGCCATCGCATGGTGTATGATGCGCTGCGCGATCTATTCCCCGCGCAAATCCACGCGCTGGCGGTGACCGCGCTGACTGACCAAGAACTTGAATCCCGCGAAACCTCCCGCGATTCCTCGAGCAACTCTCAGACCTGATTCCATGAAGACCACAGTCCTCTCGTTCAGCCTGGCGGCTGTGCTTGCCGCTGGCAGCTTGCCCGCCCTCGCCCAGAACGCCGCCGTCGTGAATGGCAAGGCGATCCCCTCGGCCAAGCTGGACAAGCTCGTAGCCGGCACCGGACAGCCTCCCAGCGCAGAACTGCGCGACCGTGCCCGCACCATGCTGATCGACCGTGAGCTGCTGCTGCAGGAAGCCAACAAGCGCGGCCTGACCCAGCGCGACGACCTGCAGGAACAACTGGAACAAGCCAAGCTGAACGTGCTGGCCGGTGCCGTGTTCGAGGACTACGTCAAGACCCACGGCGCCAGCGACGACGAACTGCGCAAGCAGTACGACAAGATCAAGTCCCAGTTCGGCAGCGGCAAGGAATACCACGCCCGCCACATCCTGGTTGAGAAGGAAGCCGACGCGCGCGCCATCATCGCCAAGATCAAGGCCGGCGCCAAGTTCGAAGACATGGCCAAGGCCTCGTCCAAGGACCCGGGCTCCGCAGCCAACGGCGGCGACCTCGACTGGGCCAACAGCAGCAGCTACGTGCCGGAGTTCTCGGCCGCCATGACCGCGCTGAAGAAGGGCCAGATGACCGAAACCCCGGTCAAGACCCAGTTCGGCTGGCACATCATCCAGCTCGACGACACCCGCGACGCCAAGATCCCGACGTTCGAGGAAGTCAAGCCGCAGCTGGTGCAGATGCTGATGGGCGACCAGAACTGGCAGCGCGAGCAGTTCCAGGCAATGATGAAGTCGCTCAAGGACAAGGCCAAGATCCAGTAAGTGGACTCAGCCTTGCCGTGACGGGAAAACCGGCGCCGATGGCGCCGGTTTTCATTTGCGCGAGCGGGATGTTCCCTTCAGCCCTCCTGCCCGCCAAGCGTTCGCAGGTATCCATGCGCTGCGCCCCGCAGTTGTCGCATCAGGCGCGAGAAATCGATCCCCTCCCCCTCATCGATACAAGCATGCGAGATCAGGCCATAGACGATGGCCTGCAGCGTCACCGAGGCCTCCTCGAGCACCGCGGCCTGCGGCGCGTCGGCGGCGCTTAGCAGCGCCCGGCTCCACAACGCGACAAACCGCGCGTACATCTTCTGGTATGCCGCGCGCCCCGAGTAATGCCGCTCCAGCAGGTAGATCGGCCCCCAACGCTCCGGCGTCTCCCGGTGGTGCTCCACGTTGACGGCGATCAGCGCGTCCACGATGGCCGCCATCGATTCCCCCCGGCACTGCGCCAGGCCGGCATCCATCGCCAGCACGATCCGCTTGGCACGCAGGTGCAGGCACACCTGCGCCAGTTCTTCCTTGCTGCCGAAGTACTCGTAGAACGTACCCAGCCCCACGCCGGCCAGGTCCACGATGGCGCGGATCGTCACCTGCCCATAGTCCTGCGCGGCCAAAAGCCGAACAAAGGCCTCCTGGATGGCCAGGGAGGTCTGCCATGAGCGCGACTGCACCGGCCTGCGGCGCGGCTTTGCCGGGCCTTTTTGCTGTGGGTTCATGGTGCTCCGAAAGCCGAACATGACGGCTGGTCATTCTATCTAGAATGACCTTTCGAATCTAACGGGGGGCGGCAAGCCCAGCCCCCCGGCCCAAGGAGACAACCCGCCATGACTGCCATGAACGCCACCCACGCCACGCGCGCCACCCACGTCATCACCAACCAGGTCCCGGAACTCAAGGACTACAACCTCTACACCAGCGACCCCGGCATCCGCCGCGCGGTTGCGCGCGCGGGCGCGGAATGGAACGAGGGGGAACTCGAACGCCAGGGCGCCGTGCTCGGTGCCGAGCAAACGATCCGGCATGCCGAAGATGCTAATCGCCATCACCCCGAGCTGCACACACATTCGCGCATCGGCGAGCGCATCGACCAGGTGCGTTTCCACCCGGGCTGGCAGGCGCTGATGACCATTGCGCGCCGCAGCGGGCTGGCCAACCTGCCCTTCGCCGATACGCGCCCCTCGGCCTGGGCTTCCTACGCGGCCTCGCTCTATATGCATAGCCAGATCGAGTCCGGCTCGCTGTGCCCCACCAACATGACCCAGGCCTGCATCCCCGTGCTGCGCAAGGAGCCGGCATTGTTCGCACAGTTCGGCGACAAGCTGCTGACGCAGGCCTACGACCCGCGCGACCTTCCCATCGAACACAAACACTCGATCAACGTGGGCATGGGCATGACCGAGAAGCAAGGCGGCTCCGACGTGCGCGCCAACACCACGCGCGCCGTGCCCAGCCGCGGCGAGGGGCGTGGAGCCGAGTACCTGATCACCGGCCACAAGTGGTTCTTCTCCGCGCCGATGTCGGATGCCCACCTGGTGCTGGCAAACACCGAGGCCGGCTCCTCCTGCTTCTTCGTGCCACGCTGGCGCCCCGACGGCAGCAAGAACCCCATCGAGATCCAGCGCCTGAAGGACAAGGTGGGCAACCGCTCCAACTCCAGCAGCGAAGTCGAGTTCCGCGATGCCTGGGGCATCATGGTCGGCGAGGAAGGCCGCGGCATTCCCACCATCCTGGAGATGGCCACGTATAGCCGGCTTAACTGCTCGCTATCGAGCGCCGGTTTCCTGCGCCAGGCGCTGGTGCAGGCCCTGCACTACACGCGTCACCGCAGCGCCTTCGGCAAGCCGCTGATCCGCCAGCCGCTGATGGTCAGGCTGCTGGCCGACATGGCGCTGGAGGCCGAGGCCGCCATGCTGCTGGCCATGGACCTGGCCACCGCCTTCGAAGCCACCGACGATCCCGCCCGCCTGGCATGGCGCCGCATCCTCACGCCCGCTTCCAAATTCTGGATCTGCAAGCGCGCGGTGGAGATGACCGGCGAGGCCATGGAAATCTTCGGCGGCAACGGCTACGTGGAAGATGGCCCCATGGGCCGGCTGTTCCGCGAAGCCCCGGTCAACTCGATCTGGGAGGGCTCCGGCAACGTGATGTGCCTGGACGTGCTACGCGCCATCGGCCGCAACCCGGACGACTACCTGCGGGTGCTGGAACACATGAGCGCGGTCGGCGCGGACGAGCCGCGCATCCAGGCCAGCGTGGCGGCATTGCGCGCGGCGCTGCGCCTGCCCGAGGAGGAGCAGCAGGCCGAGGCACGCCGCACCACCACGCGGCTGGTGCTGACCGCCCAGGCCTGCCTGATGCGCCAGCATGCCGAGGCGGCCACCGCCGACGCCTTCCTTGCCAGCCGCTTCGACCCGGAATGGGGCGCCGTAATGGGTATCAGTGCGGGCATCGGCGCGGGCGGGGGCAATGCCGCGCGCATCCTGGAGCTGGCCTGGGCCGCCTGACGCCAGCACGGCATTGCCGCACCGTGGCAGGGTTCAAGCCGCGCACAGCTCCAGCAACTGCTCGTCGCGAAAGCCCCATTGCGCCGGATCCTCGAACCCCACCACGGTGTCCTCCGTCTCGCGCAGATCGAGCGTCTCGGGGCCGAGGTGGGCGGCCTCGCTCACCGAATAGAACACCTTGACCTGCGGGCGCAGCGGCTCGTTGTCGTTCTGCGCGAAGACCACCGCCAGCCGTCCGGAGCGCAAGCGCAGCACCGTGCCCAGCGGATAGATGCCAATGGACCGGGTGAAGGCCTGGAACACCGTACGATCGAACAGCGTATCCGCCCGCACCGCCATATACTCCAGCGCCCGCGCAGGCGTCCACGCCTGGTGCCCGGGCCGGTTGGAGGTCAGGGAATCATAGGCATCGCACACCGCGGCGATCTTGGCGTGCACGCTGATCTCGTTGCCATGCAGGCCAAATGGGTAGCCGCGCCCGTCGATGCGCTCGTGGTGGTGCATGCAGACATCGAGGGGAATATTGCTGTAGAGCTTAGCCTCGTTGAGGACGCGGTAACCCACCGAAGGATGGCGCTGCACCATCGCTACCTCGGCGGCGGTCATCTCGCCCTGCTTGTGCAGCACGTGCGTGGGCACGGAAATCTTGCCGATATCGTGCACCAGGCCCGCCAGCCCGAGCTGCTGCACCGCGGCATTGTCCAGGCCAAGGGTGCGGCCCAGCGCGATCATCAGCGCGCAGACCGCGAAGGAATGCAGATAGGTGTAGTCGTCCCGCACCTTGAGCCGCGCCAGCGCGATCAGGGCCTGCGAATGGCGGGTCAGCGAATTCGATACGGAATCGACCAGCATCAGGGCGCCCTCCACCTCCAGCGCCCGGCCCATGCGGGCATTCGTGAACATCGACCCGACCACCGCCTTGCCGTTCTTCATCACCTCCCGGGCCAGCCCGAACTCCACCTCCAGCGGCACCCCCGATTGCGGCACGGCGCCGGCCGGCTCGTCGGCGACGGGCTTCACGTTCAAGGATCCCGATGCCGCGAGTTGCGCGGGCGGCGGCACACCCTTGCCCTTGAGCAGATCGATCCAGACCTCCTCGACCTTGGAGGCGATCATCTGGTCGATCTGTTCCTGGCTGTTCACCAGGAACCGGGAGCGCCAGAAGGGATGCTCCAGCCATGGCCCCCCCACCCTGGCCACGAACATTCCGACTTGAAGCTGTTGGGTCTTGATCCGTTTCAGCATGCCAGCTCCTCGCGTACAGATTGAATAAGGCGTGGCCGCTTAACGGCAAGGAGACAAAATACTTTAGGCCTGGCGACCCGCATGCACGGTTGGAGGCAGGCGAGTAGCCCGTCAACACTTCAACCCTTCAACCCTTCAATCCCTCAATCCTTCCCCCCCTTGCCCTGCCCCCTGCCGGCAGCGGCTTTCCCCCGCGGCCGCCTGGCCGCAGGTTTCGGCGCGGCTTCCGTCTCCCCGGCCTGGGCGGACTTCATGAAGCGGCTTTCGCTGGTCATCACGCCGACGATCCGTGCGAGCTGGCGACTCAGGCTGATATAGGCGTGGCCCATGCGGGCGTCGAAGTACAGCGAATCGCCGCGCGCCAGATGCACCCGCTCGCCGCCGTCGAAATGCACCTCGATCTCGCCGGAGAGTACGTACACGAACTCCTCGCCGGGATGGCGCGCGAAATCCTCGGGCCCCGCGATACGGCGCGCGTGCACGGTGCTGACCACCGGGATCATCTGCTTTCCCACCGCCTCGGTGCCGAGGAATTCATAGGAAAACGACACGCCCCGATAGGTCACGCCCTCGCCTGAGCGCGTCACGACGGGCCCCTGGAATGGCGCAGTCTTCGCGCCAGCGCCCGCGAACATCGAGCCCATGTCCATGCGCAGCGCCTTGCCCAGCGCGGCGAAATTCTCGTAGCCCAATGCCAGCTGCCCGCGCTCCGCGCGCGAGATGGTGGTGATCGACACGCCCGACAGCTCGGCCAGATGTGCCAGCGTCCAGCCAAAGGCCTTGCGCGCACTGCGCAGACGCTTGCCAAAGGTCTCGCGGTCGAGTGTGCGCGACTCGTCGCTATCGTCGCTGCCGCGCCCCGGGGCGATGTGAGTTTTCAAGCCTGCGTCCTTTTTTTCCGTTGGAGCGGATGCTATCAGACGGCGCGGCCGGGTAGATTCCATGCCGCTCACTTTAGTGCAAAATTTGCGTATCCGCAATTTGCATATTCGCAAATTCTTGAATACACTCACTCGCATTCCAAAGCACCAGCGCCCCACGAGCGCGCTCAGCCCCACCACCATCATGCGCACAACTCACGCTGCTTCGCCGATCTCAGCCGACTACCTCGTCATCGGGGGTGGCATCGCCGGCGCGTCCGTCGCGCACTGGCTCGCGCCGCATGGCCGCGTCATCGTGCTCGAGCGCGAGGCCCAGCCTGGCTACCACTCGACCGGCCGCTCGGCGGCACTCTTCATGGAGAGCTATGGCACCCAGCAGGTACGCGCGCTGACGATGGCAAGCCGCGCCTTCCTGCAGGACCCGCCGCCGGGCTTTGCCTCGCATCCGCTGCTCACCCCGCGCGGCGCGCTCATGATCGCCGGCCCCGGGCAATTGCCGCTGCTCGAAGCGCACTGGGAGATGCTGCGCGCCATGGACCCCGATGCGCGCCGCCTGAGCGCCGAGCAAGCACGCGAGCGCGTGCCCGCGCTGCGGCCAGAACAGGTGCTGGGCGCCGTGTACGAGCCCAACGCCGCGGACATGGACGTGCATGCCATCCACCAAGGCTATCTGCGCGGCATGCGCCAGGCTGGCGGCAAGCTGGTGTGCGATGCCGAAGCCAGCGCAATTACGCGCGTGCAGGACCACTGGCGCGTGGAGGCGGGCGGGGTGGTGTACGAAGCGCCCGTGCTGCTCAACGCCGCCGGCGCCTGGGTCGATGCCATTGCGCGGCTGGCCGGCGTGCAGCCCCTGGGAATCGAGCCCCGCCGCCGCTCCGCGTTTATCTTCGCGCCGCCCGCGGGCATGGACACGGACCACTGGCCCATGGTCTTCGGCGCCGACGAGGACTGGTACTTCAAGCCCGATGCCGGCATGTTGCTGGGCTCGCCGGCCAATGCCGATCCGGTCGAGCCGCAGGACATCCAGCCCGAGGAAATGGATATCGCGCTTGCCATCCACCGCATCGAGGAAGCCACCTCGCTGTCGATCCGACGCCCTACCCGCACCTGGGCCGGGCTGCGCTCCTTCGTCGCCGACGGCGACCTGGTCGGCGGTTTTGACGACGCGGTACCCGGCTTCTTCTGGGTCGCGGGCCAGGGCGGCTATGGCATCCAGACTTCGGCCGCCATGGGCGAAACCTGCGCCGCGCTTGCGCGCGGCCTGCCCGTGCCCGCGCATCCCGCATCGTTCGGCCTGACCGCCGAGATGCTGGGGCCCGCGCGGCTGCGCCGCTTGGCTGGCTCGACCTGAATTCCGCTTGCCCCCCAACCGCCAATCACCAATCACCAATCACCAACCGCCAATCACCAACCGCCAAATTGACCAGGAGTTCACCATCGTGCGTGTCTTCAGTGCCTCCCTCGCCACCGAAACCAACACCTTCGGGCCGATGCCGACCGGCCTCGCGTCCTTCAGGGACCGCGGCTACTTCCCGGCCGGCCAGCACCCAGAGCAGATGACGTTCTTCTCCGGCCCGCTGTGGGCCGCCCGGCTGCGCGGCAAGGAGCGCGGCTGGCAGTTGTCCGAAGGCATGGTAGCCGGCGCGCAGCCCAGCGGCACGACCACGCGCCATGCCTACGAAACCCTGCGCGAGGAACTGCTGGCCGACCTGCGCGCGGCGCTGCCCGTGGACATGGTGCTGCTAGGGCTGCACGGCGCGATGGTGGCCGATGGCTATGACGATTGCGAAGGCGACTTGCTGCAGCGCGTGCGCGCCATCGTCGGGCCGGAGGTGGTGATCGGGGCGGAACTCGATCCGCACAGCCACCTGACACCGGAGATGGTGGCGTACGCCGACGTGCTGATCGCCTTCAAGGAATACCCGCACACCGACGTGCTGGAGCGCGCCCTGGAACTGGTCGACCTGTGCGCGGCCAAGGTGCAAGGCAAGGTCCGCCCCGTGGCTGCCGTGGTCGACTGCGAGATGATCGTGACCGTTCATACCTCGCGCGAGCCGGCGCGCGGCTTCGTGAACCGCATCCAATCGCTGGAAGGCCGGGACGGCGTGCTGTCGATCTCCATCGCGCACGGCTTCTCCTGGGGAGACGTGCCCGGCATGGGCACCAAGGTGCTGGTCTACACCGACGGCAACCAGGCCCAGGCCAATGCGCTGGCCCGCCAGCTGGCCGACGAGCTGATCGGCATGCGCGAAGCGCTCACGGTACGCTATCCGGACATCGACACCGCGCTCGACGAGGCCCTGGCCTTCGATGGCGGCCCGGTGGTGCTGGCAGACGGCGCGGACAATCCCGGGGGCGGCGCGGCGAGCGACTCCACCTTTATCCTGCGCCGCATGATCGAGCGGGGCATCGCCAACGCCGCCGTCGGCCCGCTGTGGGACCCGATCGCGGTGCGCATCGCCTTTGATGCGGGTGTGGGCGCGCGCCTGGCGATGCGCATCGGCGGCAAGATCAGCCCGCTCTCGGGTGATCCGCTGGACGTGGACTGCACGATCAAGGCGTTGCTGCCCGACATGGTGATGACCGGCCTGTCGAACGCGCCGGTGCAGATGGGCGATTGCGCGCTGGTGGAAGCCAACGGCATCGACATCGTGCTGATTACCCTGCGCAACCAGGCGATGGGCACGGATCTGTTCACGCAACTGGGCTGCGACCTCGCGCGCAAGAAAATCATCGTGGTGAAGTCCTCGCAGCATTTTTACGCATCGTTCTCGACGGTGGCCAGRCACGTGATCTACGCGGGCGCCCCCGGCGCCGTGACGCTCGACCTCACGACCCTGCCCTACCGCAAGGTGCGCCGGCCCAAGTGGCCGCTCGACGCAGCGTCGGCCTGAGCGCCGCGCGCCGGTTCGCAACGGCTACAACATAAGAACGACAACAACAAGACAGGAGACCCGTCCATGAAACCGAATCCCGCCCTGCGCGTCGCCCTCGCGGCGAGCGCGCTTGCCCTGGCCAGCGCCAGCCTTCCCGTGCTGGCGCAGACCAAGACGCTCAAGGTCGTGGCCCATGCCGACCTGAAGATCCTCGACCCGACCTTCACCACCGCCTACATCACGCGCAACTTCGGCTACATGGTCTACGACACGCTGTTCGCGCAGGACGCGAGCGGCAAGCCGCAACCGCAGATGGTGGAGAAGTACAGCAGCGCCAAGGACGGCAAGCAGTGGAGCTTCACCCTGCGCCCCGGCCTCAAGTTCTCGGATGGCAGCGCGGTCACCGCGGCCGACGCCGTCGCATCGCTGCAGCGCTGGGGCGCGCGCGACAGCCTGGGCCGCGCCATGGGTGACGCTGGCGCCGAATGGAAGGCGCTCGACGCGCGCAGTTTCACGCTCACGCTCAAGGAGCCCTTTGGCATGGTGCTCGATGCGCTGGCCAAGCCATCGGGCTTTCCGCCGGTGATCCTGCCGGAGCGCCTGGCCAGGATGCCCGCCACCGCGCCGCTGCCCGAGGTGATGGGCTCCGGCCCCTTCGTCTTCAAGCGCGACGAATGGGTGCCTGGCAACAAGGCGGTCTTCGTGCGCAACCCGAACTACGTGGCGCGCAGCGAGCCGGCGAGCGGCCTCGCCGGCAGCAAGAAGAGCCAGTTCGACCGCGTGGAATGGCTCTACCTGCCGGATGCCAACAGCGCCATCGCGGCGCTCAAGCGCGGCGAGGTCGACCTGGTGGAGCAGGTGCCGCCGGACTACATCGCCCCGCTGCGTGCCGACACCAGCGTCAAGATCGGCTCGGGCGGCGCCTACCAGGGCGTGCTGGTGATGAACCAGCTCCATCCGCCCTTCAATAACCCGAAGGTACGCCAGGCCTTCCTGCAGGCGGTGAGCCAGGAACGCTTCACCGCGGCCATGGGGTATCCACTCGATATGCGCATGAACTACTGCGCCACCTATTTCATCTGCGGCGGCCCCAACGATACGACGGCCGGCGCCGAGCCGTACCGCAAGGCCGACCTGGCGCGCGCCAAGCAGTTGCTCGGCGCGGCCGGCTACAAGGGCGAGAAGGTGGTGGTGCTAGTGCCCACCGACGTGCCCCAGCTCAACGCCGAAGCCTTGATGGCGGCGCAGACCATGCGCAGCATGGGCATGAACGTGGACATGCAGAACATGGACTGGGCATCCATTGGCGCGCGCCGCGCCAAGCGCGACGTGCCGGAGGCCGGCGGCTGGAGCATGTACGTGACAGTGGCGGGCGAGTTCGATTCGAATTCGCCGATCGCCAACGCTTACCTTGGCGCCGCCTGCGGCAACAGCCTGCCCGGCTGGCCCTGCGACAAGCCGCTCGATGCGCTGCGCACCGCCTGGATCCGCGAGACCGTGCCGGCCAAGCGCAAGGAATTGCTCGACGCCTTCCAGAAGCGCGCCTATGAGGCGGTGCCCTATGTGAATGCCGGCCAGTACTCGGCGGCCTTCGCGGCGCGCGCCAGCCTCAAGGGCGTCGACAAGCTGTGGGCTGGCATGCCCACGGTCTGGATGCTCGACAAATAAACAAGAAAGAAAGAAAAACGACCCACCGAGGAGACACAACGATGGGCTACCTGCTCCGACGCCTGGCCGCGACGCTACCCGTGATGGCGGTGGTAGCCATCGTGGTGTTCCTGCTGATCCACTTGTCGCCGGGCGACCCGGCGGCACTGATCGCGGGCGACCTTGCCACAGTCGACGACATCGCCAAACTGCGTGGCGCGCTGGGCCTGGACCTGCCGCTGTGGCGGCAGTTCGTGCTGTGGCTCGGCCGGCTCGCCACCGGCGATCTCGGCACCTCGATCTTCACCCAGGTGCCGGTGGCCCGGCTGCTGGCGCAACGGCTGGAACCCACGGCCTCGATCGCCGCGCTGACCATGCTGCTGACCTTGCTGGTCGCGGTGCCGCTGGGCACGCTTGCGGCCTACCGCGCCGGCAGCTGGATCGACCGGCTGGTGATGCTGTTCGCGGTGCTGGCGTTTTCGCTGCCGGTGTTCCTGGTGGGCTACCTGCTGGTCTATGCCTTCGCCATCCAGCTGCCGTGGTTTCCGGTGCAGGGTTACGCACGCTTCGCCGACGGCACCGGCGAATGGCTGCGCAGCCTGGTCCTGCCCTGCGTCAACCTGGCGCTGGTCTATATCGCGCTGGTGACGCGCATGACGCGCGCCACCGTGCTTGAGGTACTGCACGAGGACTACATCCGCACTGCGCGCGCCAAGGGCCTGGGCGTGCTGCCGGTGCTGGGCCATGCGCTGCGCAACGCGGCAATCCCGATCGCCACCACCATCGGCATGGGCATCGCGCTGCTGATCGGCGGCGTAGTCGTCACCGAGACCGTGTTCGCCATCCCGGGCGTCGGCCGCCTGGTGGTCGACTCGGTGCAGCGCCACGACTATCCGGTGATCCAGAGCGTGCTGTTGATCTCGGCCGGCGTCTACGTGTTGATCAACCTGATGATCGACCTGAGCTACCGCCTGTTCGATCCGCGCATCAAGTACTGACATCCGGTACCAATCCCATCCTTGCCGCGAGACCTGCCACCATGTCCACCTCCCTGCCCGTGACCGATGACACCGCCCCCAGCGCGGCGGTGCCGCAGGACACCCCCTTCGTGCTGCCGCGCTGGCACTGGGCGCGCAAGCACCCCACGCTGATCGCCGGTGCGCTGTTGCTGGCCGCGATTGCCGTGCTCTCCATCGGCGCGCCCTGGATCGCCACCTTCGACCCCCAGGATATCGATCCGCTGGCGCGCATGCAGCCGCCCTCGGCCGAGCACTGGTTCGGCACCGACGCGCTCGGCCGCGATGTGTTCAGCCGCGCGGTCTGGGGCGGGCGCGTCTCGATGGTCGTCGGCCTTGCGGTCGGCCTGCTCGCGACCGGTTTCGGCGTGCTGCTCGGCCTCGCCGCAGGCTTCGTGCGCTGGGCTGATTCTTTCGTGATGCGCGTGATGGACGGCTTGATGGCCATCCCCGGCATCCTGCTGGCCATCGCGCTGATGGCCGTCACGCAGGCCAGCCTCACCGCCGTGATCGTTGCCATCACCATCCCCGAAGTTCCGCGCGTGGTGCGGCTGGTGCGCTCGCTGGCGCTCACGCTGCGCGAGCAGCTCTACGTCGAGGCGGCACATGCGGTGGGCACCCGCCTGCCCGTGATCCTGGCGCGCCATGTGGTGCCTAATATGGTGGCGCCGCTGATCGTGCAGGCCACCTTCGTGGCCGCCGCCGCCGTGCTGACGGAAGCGGCCCTGTCCTTCCTGGGCGTCGGCGTGCCCGGGCAGACACCGAGCTGGGGCAACATGATGGCCGAGGGCCGCAACTTCGTGGCGGTGGCGTTCCATATCATCCTTTACCCCGGCATCCTGCTGGCCGCGACGGTGCTGGCGATCAACCTGCTGGGCGACGGCTTGCGAGACGCGCTCGACCCGCGCCTGGCGCGGCAACTCTGAAGGGGGGCACACCAATGACAACGACAATGTCCCGCGTTGCCCTGGCCACCGGGGAGCCGCTGCTCGAGGTAGACGACCTGCACACCCATTTCGACACGCTCACTGGGCCGGCCCGCTCGGTCAACGGCGTCTCGTACACCGTGCGCGCCGGCCAGACGCTTGGCGTGGTCGGCGAGTCCGGCTGCGGCAAGAGCGTGACGGCGCTGTCGATCATGCGGCTGCTGCCCACGCCGCCGGCACGCATCCGCGGCGCCGTGCGGCTGCGCGGCACCGACCTGCTGCAACTCAGCGAGCGCGAGATGCGCCGCATCCGCGGCAACCGCGTCTCGATGATCTTCCAGGAGCCGATGACCTCGCTGAACCCGGTGCTCACGATCGGCCGGCAGATTGCCGAGACGGTGCAGCTGCACCAAGGCGCAAGCCGTGCCGAGGCGCTCAAGCGCGCGGTGGAAATGCTGCGGCTGGTGCAGATCCCCGAGCCCGAGCGCCGCGTCAACGAATATCCGCACCAGCTCTCCGGCGGCATGCGCCAGCGCGTGATGATCGCGCTGGCGCTGGCCTGCAACCCGGAGGTGCTGATCGCCGACGAACCCACCACCGCGCTCGACGTCACCATCCAGGCCCAGATCCTGGACCTGATCCGCCGCTTGCAGAAAGAGCTAGGCATGGGGGTAGTCATGATCACGCACGACCTCGGCGTGGTGGCGGAGTGCTGCGACCGCGTGATCGTGATGTACGCCGGGCGCAAGGTCGAGGAAGCCAGCGTCATCGACCTGTTCGACCGCCCGCTGCACCCCTACACCCGCGCGCTGATGGCCTCGATGCCCTCGATGAACACCAGCAGCCAGCGCCTGGCCGAAATCCCCGGGCTGGTGCCATCGCCACAGGAAGCGCGCCGCGGCTGCGCGTTCGCGGCGCGCTGCCCGCATGCCGGCACGCGCTGCGCGCGCGAGATCCCGCAACTCACGCGCCACGGCGCAGACCATGCCGTGGCCTGCTTCGCGATCGAGGAAGGCCGCATCGAATGCAACCAGCCAGCCCAGGAAGCCATCGCATGAGCACCCCCACTGCCACGCCCTCGTCCCTGCTCAAGGTCGACCGGCTCAAGAAGCACTACATCGCGCCGCAGCGCTGGCTGGCGCCGCGCAAGCCGCCCATCCAGGCGGTGGACGGCGTGTCCTTCACCGTGGAGCGCGGCGAGACGCTCTCGCTGGTCGGCGAATCCGGCTGCGGCAAGACCACTACCGCCAAGTCGGTGCTGCGCCTGGTCGAACCCACCTCCGGCTCGGTGCAGCTCGATGGCGAGGAGCTGCTGGGCCTGTCGGCAAACGCCATGCGCCTGCGCCGGCGCGATCTGCAGATCATCTTCCAGGACCCCTACGCTTCGTTAAGCCCGCGCCTGACGGCGGGCGAGATCGTCAGCGAGCCGCTGCGCAATTTCGGCATGCATTCGCGTGCGGAACGCTCCGAACGCGTGCAGTGGCTGTTCAGCAAGGTCGGGCTGCGCCCGGAGGCGGCCAAGAAATTCCCGCACGAGTTCTCGGGCGGCCAGCGGCAGCGGCTGGGCATCGCGCGCGCGCTCGCGCTCAACCCCAAGCTGATCGTCTGCGACGAACCGGTGTCCGCGCTCGACGTCTCGGTGCAGGCGCAGGTGGTCAACCTGCTGATGGACCTGCAGGCCGAACTCGGCATCGCCTACCTGTTCGTCGCGCACGATCTTGCCGTGGTGCGCCATATCAGCCACCGGGTGGCTGTGATGTACCTCGGCCAGATCGTCGAGCTGGCCGACCGCGACACCTTGTTCCGCGCGCCGCGCCACCCGTACACGGAAATCCTGCTGTCCGCGGTGCCAGTACCCAATCCGCGCACGCCGGCCCGGCGCCTGCTGCTGCAAGGCGACCCGCCGAGCCCGGCCAACCCGCCATCGGGCTGCCGCTTTCACACGCGCTGCCCGCTGGCCCAAGCCGTATGCAAGGAGCAGGCGCCCGCCCTCACCGATCGGCCCTCCGCCGGCGGTGGGCATCAGGTGGCCTGCCATTTCCGCTGACCCGCTGACCGACTCGCTGCAAACCAAAAAAAAGGAACCCGATGTCCAACCCTGATTCCACGCACTACGAGCTGCTGATCGCTGGCGGCACCGTGATCGACGGCAGCAAGGCACCCCGCTTCAGCGCCGATATTGGCGTGCGCGGCGGCCGCATCGCGGCGATCGGCAATCTATGCGGGCACACCGCCGACCAGACGCTGAACGCGGCGGGCCAGATCGTCGCCCCCGGTTTCATCGATGCGCACACGCATGACGACCAGGCCGTGCTGTCGCAGGCCAACATGCCCTTCAAGATCTCGCAGGGCGTAACGACCGTGATTGCGGGCAACTGCGGCATCAGCGCCGCCCCGTTGCGCGCCGACATGGACCTGCCCATGCCGCTAAGCCTGATCGACTCGCCCGCCGAAGGCCGCTTCACCACCTTCGCTGCTTACCTCGATGCGTTGCGCGCCGCGCCAAGCTCCGTCAACGTGGCCGCGATGGTCGGGCATTCGACCTTGCGCGCGGTCACCATGCCGGCGCTCGACCGACCCGCCAATGCCGAAGAGATTGCCGCCATGCGGGCACTGGTCGAAGAGGCCATGCAGGCCGGCGCGATCGGCCTGTCGACCGGCACCTTCTACCCGCCTGCCGCCAAGGCGACAACCGAGGAGATCATCGAGGTCTGCCGGCCACTCAGCGCGCGCAAGGCGCTGTACGTGACGCATATGCGCGACGAGTCCGACCATGTCATGCAGTCGCTGGAAGAAACCTTCCGCATCGGCCGCGAGCTCGACGTGCCGGTGGTGGTGTCGCACCACAAGGTGCAGAACACCGCGAACTTTGGCAGGAGCCGGGTCACGCTGCCATTCATCCGTGAAACCATGAAGCACCAGTGCGTCTCGCTCGACTGCTACCCGTACACGGCCGGCTCCACCATGATCCGCACCGACCGCGGCATGCTCGAAGGCCGGGTGCTGATCTCCGCCAGCCAACCGCACCCCGAATGCGCGGGCCGCGATCTCGACGACATTGCCAGGGAATGGGGCGTGGCCAAGGACGAGGCCGCGCGCCGCCTGCAGCCCGGCAGCGCGGTCTACTTCCTGATGGACGAGAACGACGTCCAGCGCATCCTCGCCTTCGACGACACCATGATCGGCTCCGACGGCATTCCCGTTGGTGAGAGCCCGCATCCGCGCCTGTGGGGCACCTTCCCACGCGTACTCGGCCACTACTGCCGCGAGATCGGGCTGTTCCCGCTGGAGACGGCAGTCTGGAAGATGACCGGGCTGACAGCGCGCAACTTCGGCCTGCATCAGCGCGGCACGCTGGAGGTGGGCCACCATGCCGATATCGTCGTCTTCAGTGCCGAGAACGTGCGCGACGCCGCCAGCTACGAAACCCCCACCCGCCCGGCCGAAGGCATCGACGCCGTGATCGTCAACGGCGCCATTACCTGGCAGCACGGCGCGCACAGCGGGGCGCGCAACGGGCAGGTCATCACACGGCAGGCACGGCAGGACTAGCGGGGCGCGGGGCGATGGATTGCCAGCCCGCCCCTGCCGGGGCCGCTGGCCGCACCGCTATCGCCCAGGCGTGGACTTGTCAACCCGTCCAGATTATCCGGCCAATGTCCTAGGACATTCAGCCCAGGGCCTCGCCGCACGGCTACAATGGCGCGCCACACGCTTGCCGTTCACACCATGTCCACAACGTACACGCTTGTCGGAATTGCGCGCGCCAAGGCTCACCGCCGTGAAGTCCTGGTTGCCAAGCTGGCCGCGCTGCGCCTGCGCGGCGCCATGGAACCCGGCTGCCTGCGCTACCACGTGGGAGAAGACGCCGAGGATGCCGAGGTGTTTGTGCTCTATATGGAGTGGAATTCCAGGCACGCGCTGGAATCGCACCTCAACAGCGAATATGTGCGTGACTTTCACGCCACCCGGCAGGAGTTCCTGGAAGGGGATATCAATTTCCGGTGGTTGAATGCGGCCTGAATAAGGCCTGAATACGGCCTGAATACGGCCTGGCGGTCGCCCCGGCCGTGGCCAGAAAGCCACTCAAATCAAGTGCTGACAGCTAAAGCCGAGGCTGTCCTCGACTCTGGGCGCCCACCTGCTTGTCATTCCGCCGACGCCGATCTATCACTTTGAGTGACGCTCCACCACATCCGGAGCGCAACACCCGGAGTGCATCATGGACGTCAAGGATGGATTCGTCGGCACCATCGGCCATACACCGCTGATCCGGCTGGCAGGCCTGAGCGAGGAGACCGGTTGCGAAATCCTCGGCAAGGCCGAGTTCCTGAATCCGGGAGGCTCGGTCAAGGACCGGGCGGCGCTCTACATCATCCGCGACGCCGAGCGGCGCGGCGCGCTCAAGCCCGGCGGGACCGTAGTGGAAGGCACCGCCGGCAATACCGGCATCGGCCTGGCGCATCTGTGCGCCGCGCGCGGCTACCGCTGCATCGTGGTGATCCCCGACACCCAGTCCCCGGAAAAAATGGACCGCCTGCGGCTGCTCGGCGCCGAAGTGCGCACGGTGCCCGCGGCGCCCTACGCCGACCCCAACAACTACCAGAAGGTGGCCGGGCGCCTGGCCCAGGAGACGGAAAACGCCATCTGGGCGAACCAGTTCGACAACCTGGCGAACCGCCAGGCGCACTACGAAACCACCGGCCCGGAAATCTGGCACGACACCACCGGCAAGGTCGATGCCTTTGTCTGCGCCACCGGCACGGGCGGCACGCTGGCCGGCGTCGCGCGTTTCCTGAAGGAGAAGGAGCGCAACCCGCCCGTGCGCATCGTGCTGGCCGATCCGCACGGCAGCGGGCTGTATCACTTCGTCAAGCACCGCGAGGTCAAGGCCAAGGGCAACTCCATCACCGAGGGCATCGGCTCCAGCCGGATCACCGCCAACCTGGCGGACACCCCGATCGACGATGCGGTCCGGATCGACGACAAGACCTGCGTCGACATGGTCTACCGGCTGCTGCGCGAGGAAGGCTTATGGGTGGGCGGCTCGTCCGGCATCAACGTAGCGGCGGCGGCCTGGCTGGCCCGCGAGATGGGGCCGGGCCACACCATTGTGACCCTGCTGTGCGACCGCGGCGACCTGTATGCCGGACGCCTGTTCAATGCGGACTGGCTGGCGGCCAAGGGACTGACGCCGCGGCCCGTCGTGGCACAGCACCGAGAGCAGCCATGACATGACTACGGCGCCTCTTTCAGGCGCCGCCACAGGGTCGTGGCGCTGATGCCTAACTGATGACAGGCGGCGGCGCGGTTGCCCCCGCATTGCGCCAGCACGCGCCGGATATGCTCGGCCTGACTGGCGCGTGCCACGCCTGCGAGCGAGCCGGCCTCAGTCGAATCGTCACCCTCATCCCCCGCCTCACCTCTAGTGCTAGTGTCTCCCCCCTTTTCCGCCGCGCTGCGCAAGCCGCCAGCCAGCGGCGCAGGCTCGCCCTGCGGCTCCGTGCCAAACAGCTCCGGCGCCGCCGCCTGCAATTCAGCGAGCAAATCCCGGGGCGCCAGCTTGCGCCCCGCCACCAGCACGGCAATRCGTTCGGTCACGTTTTCCAGCTCGCGGATATTGCCCGGCCAGGCATAGCCCGCCAGCCTCGCCCGCACCGCTTGCGGCAGCGGCTGCGGCGCCGGCTGCCCCAGGCGTTCCTGGGCACGGCGGTAAAGCAGCTCCGCCAGCTCGGGCAGGTCGCCGGCGCGCTCGCGCAGCGGCGGCATCTCGATGCGCAGGATATTGAGGCGGTAGTAGAGATCCTGGCGAAAGCTGCCCTGGCGGACCAGTTCGCCCAGGTTGCGGTGCGTGGCGGCGATCACCCGCACATTGACCGGCACGGCCTCCAGGCCGCCGATCGGCAGTACCTGTTTTTCCTGCAGCACGCGCAGCAAGCGGGTCTGCAGCGCGGGCGGCATATCGCCCACCTCGTCCAGGAACAGCGTGCCATTGTGGGCGGACTCGAACAGGCCCGCCTTGCCGCCGCGGCGTGCGCCGGTAAAGGCGCCCTCTTCGTAGCCGAACAGCTCGCTTTCCAGCAGGGACTCCGGAAAKGCCGCGCAATTGACCGCCACGAACGGGAATACGCGGCGCGGGCTGGCGTCGTGCATGCCCTGGGCCAGCACCTCCTTGCCGGTGCCGCTTTCGCCGCCCACCAGCACGGTGGAATCCACCGCCGCATAGCGCCGCGCCAGTTCGCGCAGGTGATGCATGGCCGGGGATGCGCCAGCGAGGTCATCCAGGCTGTAGCGCACTCCGGCCGGCCGCGCGCGGCTGCGCGAGCGAAGGCTGCGGTCGACCCGGTGGATGGCATTGGCGTCCTGCAGCGTCAGCACAGCGCCGGTGGCGCCGCTCTCGGTGACGATGGGGATGCGGTTGACCACCACCATCTTGTCGCCAAGCTTGTGGATGGCCTCGAGCTCCTTGCTGCCGCTGTGCATCACGCCATCGAGCGAGAGCGCGGGGGCCAGCGCTTGCAGCTTGCGGCCCAGCGCGGCGGCCGGCGCCGTGCCGAGAAAACGCTCCATGGCCGGGTTGTAGGTCTGGATGCGCCCGTCCGCGTCGACCGCGGCCACGCCTTCGTTCAGGTGAGCCAGGATCGTGTTGACGTAGTCGCGCCGGCCGGACTCGATGCGGCGCAAGCGGGCCGCTTCGATCACATCCTCCAGCGCACCCCGCACCGAATTGCCTGAATACAGGAACACGCCGATCAGGCCGATCTTGTCCGCCAGGTCAGTCACCATGCCCGGCCCTACCACCACCTTCACGCCCTCTTGCTTGAGGGCCTTCACGCGGGCGGCAGCATCATCCTCGGTCAGGTACGTGTAGGCCGGGATGGACAGGGAAAAAGACCGCACGAATTCGTCCACCTCCGGATAGGTAGCGGCGTGTGTCACCAGCGCCACCTTCGGCGAGATGCGCCGCGCCGTCGCCAGCGCGCTCATCACATCGAAGCCGGTCACCTTGACCAGCACCACCGGCACATCGACGTGCTGGCGCAGGTAGGCGCCATTGGAGCCGCCCGCCACCACGGCATCGAGCCTGCCCTCGCGCGCTTCGCGGGCGACGGCGCTGGCGGCGGCCGCGTAGCCCTTGCCCACGATGCGGAACTCGGCCTGCGCGGCGTAGGCCGGGATCAGGTCGGCAAAGGCCCGGGACAGGCGGCTGATGCCGATGGCCCAGATTCGCGGACGGGCCGGCGTGGCCGTGCCGGAGGGGGGGATGGACGGGAGGATGCCGGATTGCATGGCGACGGAAAACGCTGCAGATACGCCGGATGGCGCTAATCTTCAGATTGTGCGCCCTCGCGGATTGCATTTCAATCTTGAAATACAATCCTTTCAAATTTGAAATTCATCACACATCAGCGACACAACGCAGCCCCGGCCGCGAAGCCTCAGGAATCGCCGCCAGCCCAGGACTGGCAAGGGCACCTACCCCATGCCACCCTCCCGCGCGAGGCCCCATGCACGGCCGAAAACAGGCTGGCACACCCCTTGCGCTTATCCGCAGTCCACTCCTAAAGCGATGATCATGACCTTCTCCACTTCCGACCTCGCCCGCTCCGCCGGCGCCCGCTTCCGCCAGGCACTGGCCGATGAGCATCCCCTGCAGGTCGTCGGCACGATCAATGCCAACCATGCCTTGCTGGCCAAGCGCGCGGGCTACCGCGCCATCTACCTGTCGGGCGGCGGCGTGGCCGCGGGCTCGCTCGGCCTGCCGGACCTGGGCATCTCCAACCTGGACGACGTGCTGACCGACGTGCGCCGCATCACCGACGTGTGCGATGTGCCGCTGCTGGTCGACGTGGACACCGGCTTCGGCGCCTCCGCCTTCAACGTGGCGCGCACCACCAAGTCGCTGATCAAGTTCGGCGCGGGCGCGATGCATATCGAAGACCAGGTCGGCGCCAAGCGCTGCGGCCACCGTCCGGGCAAGGAAATCGTCTCGCAGGGCGAAATGGTCGACCGCATCAAGGCGGCCGTCGATGCCCGTACCGACGAGAATTTCGTCATCATGGCCCGCACCGACGCGCTGGCCGTGGAAGGCCTGGACAAGGCCATCGAGCGGGCCGTGGCCTGCGTGGAAGCCGGCGCCGACGCCATCTTCCCGGAAGCCATGACCGACCTGGCCATGTACCGCAAGTTCGTTGACGCCGTGAAGGTGCCGGTGCTGGCGAACATCACCGAATTTGGCGCTACGCCGCTGTTCACCACCGAGGAACTGGGTGGTGCCGGCGTGTCGATGGTCCTCTACCCGCTGTCGGCCTTCCGCGCCATGAACAAGGCCGCCGAAAACGTGTACGCTGCAATCCGCCGCGACGGCACGCAGCAGAACGTGGTCAATACCATGCAGACGCGCGCCGAGCTGTACGAAAGCATCGGCTATCACGACTTTGAGCAAAAACTGGACGCCCTGTTTGCCCAGGGCAAGGCCAAGTAAGCACACCAGCAGCACTCGAACAGCACACGAGCACACGAGCACAGCAACCCCAAGGAGACTCCCCCCATGTCCGAAGCGCAACCGCTAGCCGCCCCGAAGCCCAAGAAATCCGTCGCCCTGTCGGGCGTGACCGCCGGCAATACCGCGCTGTGCACGGTCGGCCGTACCGGCAACGACCTGCACTACCGCGGCTACGACATCCTCGACATCGCCGAGACCTGCGAATTCGAGGAAATCGCCCACCTGCTGGTGCACGGCAAGCTCCCCACCCACGCCGAACTGGCTGCCTACAAGGCCAAGCTCAAGGCCCTGCGCGGCCTGCCCGCCAACGTCAAGGCCGCCCTCGAATGGGTGCCCGCCAGCGCCCACCCGATGGACGTGATGCGCACCGGCGTGTCCGTGCTCGGCACCGTGCTGCCGGAAAAGGACGACCACAACACCCCCGGCGCGCGCGACGTCGCCGACCGAAGGACGACCACAACACCCCCGGCGCGCGCGACGTCGCCGACCG